>JALHSV010000646.1 GCA_022865525.1 Thermodesulfovibrionales bacterium | reverse complement strand
TAACATTTTGATAATTAAGGGAAATCAATCAGAGCCTTGCTTCTCGGACGGACATTTGATACCCTCGAAAGTATAAATAATTCTCTTTTCTTTCTCAATACGGTTTTCCGGACAAGGGATTCTCTGAAAATTCTTCATTAAGCTATCTGCCTCCTGGCGGGTAAAAAACTCCTGGATTGATTCTTTTATAAGGGAATCGTTAACAATATCGAATACTTTAACTTTCTCACCATCAGTAATTGCAGCATAAGGTATTTGATAATCCTTGATTGCTCTGGCAAATGCAATAACATATCTCTCCCAGGACTCGATCCCTGATGATACACATCTGATGACCATAAAGCTTGTCCCTTCAAAGTTGATCACAAAATCAATACCCACTGCAGCTTCGCAAGTGCTCAATATTAAAACAAATTGAGGATCTATTTGTATGTCCTCAGGATAAAATCCTTTTTCTTTTGTAAGTATCTCATAGACAATGTGCTTAACACCCAGGAGCTGCATCTGTTCGATGGATTCCTTTTCCGCAATTTTCTCTCGTATTAATTTCTCGCGATCTTCCATGCCTTAACCTCAATGGTTTTTACGTCATATTTTAAATGATATGAGCGGTCATATCAATATCTTATTTTTTTTGCATTGTTCCACGTGGAACAGAGATGGAAAAAAAGAAAAATCTTATGTCCAAATCGCGCAAGAATTACCTTGTCAGCAGTATCTTCATGATGTATAGTATTTGGGAAATGCGCGTAGATAAAATTGAATTAATCGGTTTTAAATCCTTTGCAGATAGAACAACATTTCATTTTCATCCTGGAATTACCTGCATAGTCGGTCCTAACGGATGCGGAAAGAGCAATATTGTAGATGCATTCCGCTGGGTTCTTGGAGAACAGAGTGCAAAGAGCCTGAGGGGTGAAAAAATGGAGGAAGTTATTTTTAACGGCTCTACTGCAAAAAAACCCAAAGGCATGGCTGAAGTCACGATGTTGTTATCAGGGATAAACAGCGCACAGGAATATAGTCCTGGTGAAAGCGCTGAAGCCTTATCAGACAGCGTATCGGTTACAAGACGCCTTTACCGGTCAGGTGACAGCGAATATATGCTGAATAAGAGCCAATGCAGGTTGAAGGATATCAAAGATCTTTTCCTTGATACGGGGCTTGAAGTGAAAAGCTATTCTATTCTTGAACAGGACAGAATCTTCGAAATTTTGAATACAAAACCTCTGGAAAGGCGGTTTTTAATAGAAGAAGTTGCCGGGGTAATGAAGTTCAACGTAAGAAAGAAGGAGGCTATTTCTAAGCTTGAATCTTCAAGGGCAAATCTTCAGAGGATAAACGATATCATTGTGGAGGTGAAAAAACAGATCAGTTTTCTGGACAGACTAGCGAAGAAGGCTGAAAAATATAAAAAACTTACCTCCGAAATTCATGCTATAGAATTACAAATAGCGAAGAACGATTATCAGACTCTCAAAAATTCATTCCAGGATATTATTTCTGAATATAATGTTCTCAAGGAGCAAGAATCCCTCAAGAAGTCCGGGCTCTCAAAGATAGAGAATGAGACTGAAATCAAAAAACTCCAACTTCTTGAAAAACAGAAGATTTTGGAGCAAATACAGATTACGTTTTTAAATCTCGAAAAAGAGATTGCTGAGTTGGAGAAGACTATTGCAGTGGCAAGGACAGAGAGGGATAATTTTAAAGAATATCTTGTTAAACTGCATCAGCAGGCAGAAGAGTACACGAAAAAAGAAGAAGACTTTTCGATCCGCAAATCAGACTTAGAAACGACTGGAAGAGATCTTGTTGCAGCTAT
>JALHSV010000645.1 GCA_022865525.1 Thermodesulfovibrionales bacterium | reverse complement strand
CACTCTTGTCGTTATCATTGCTGTTTTTGCCACATAACACCTCCTTCGATATTGGTATTGTATCACAATTGATATACATTTAGACAAGGTTGCACAGTGTGAACTTTCCAGTCAGAAGGCGAGGGTCTTCTAACGGGGTTTACTTAGACAATGACTTTTCAGATCAGGTAAAATCAATCATGCCTCTGGAGAAAATAATCATTCAACCTGGAGAAACAGGTGAAAGAATAGACACCTTCCTTGCGAGAAAGACCGGCATAACCCGTTCACAGATACAGAAGCTTATTGAAAACAGCGATATCCTCGTCAATGAAAAACTGGTGAATCAGCATTACCGGGTGAAATTGCAGGATGTTATCGATATCAGGCTTACCGAGAAAAAGAACGAAGAGCTTGTCCTTGAGCCGATACCGGTTGATATCCTCTTCAAGGACAATCATCTTGTCGTGGTGAATAAACCTGCTGGCATGGTCGTGTACCCTGCCGCAGGCCACCGCCATGGCACGCTTATGAATGCTCTCTCCTATGCCTGCGACCATCTTGCATCTGTGGGAGGTCCTCTCAGGCCGGGTGTTGTGCACAGGCTTGATAAGGACACGTCCGGTGTTATGGTTGTTGCCCTTGATGACAGCACTTATTACAGCCTCGCTGAACAGTTTAAAGAGAGGAGTATCAACAGGAGATATGGTGCGCTGGTTTATGGTGATTTGAAAGAGAATGAAGGCCGGATCGCACTGAAGATTGGGCGCTCAGCATCAGACAGAAAAAAGATGTCAACCCGCTCAAAGAGGGGGAAAGAGGCTGTTACCAACTGGTCGGTCATTACGAGGTTCACGAATGCTGCGTTCATCAGGGTGAAACTTGGTACCGGCAGGACACATCAGATCAGGGTACATTTTGCCTCCATAGGACACCCTGTGCTTGGTGACAGGACATACGGGCAGAAGACCGAGCTTGAAATCAAGGGGAGGAGAAAAATCCTCTTCCCCCGGCAGATGCTGCATGCAGAATTGCTGGGGTTTATCCATCCTGCAACCGGCAAATATATGGAGTTCTCAAGCCCTCTGCCGGAGGACATGGTTGATAAAATCGAAGAGATGAAGATCGGCGAATAAATATTCAATTTGTAATAATATGAGAGGCAATAGAGCATTCGAGCGGATTTTTTTGCCGATCTTCTTTATAAAATTATCTGAAATAGAGAGGCAAAAACCTCGGAGTCTCCCGATACAAATCGGGAGACGAGAATGAGCGAAAATGCTCTATTGCCTCTCTGTATTTGATAAGCTTGTGTGACTTAATCCCCGAAGCTGATCCCCAAAGAACGAGCTGTAATGATGATATCGGAGGTCGGGGATACTGATTTTGTCTCACCGATTGCTTCTTCTATCGGCACGGCGATAATCTCGGTTGAATGCACTGCCGCCATAGTTCCGAATTTCCCCGCCTCTACAAACCTGACTGCCGCAGCTCCGAATCTCAATGCAAGGAGTCTGTCAAAAGTCGTCGGTGCTCCTCCTCTCTGAAGATGCCCGAGAACGATGTGTCTTGTTTCCTTTCCAGTCATGCTGCCAATGATGTCTGATACTTTCCGCCCGATACCGCCGAGCCTCACCTCCCCGCCGAGATGAGCTTTCTCCAGGATGGTGATATCTCCACCAACGGGTTTTGCCCCTTCCGCCACAACAACAATCGCATAGTCCTGGCCGATTAGGGCAAGTTGCCTGATTTTGTTGCAGACTTTTTCGAGGTCAAACGGTATCTCCGGAATCAGGATCGCATCGGCTGAACCGGATATGCCGGAATGGAGCGCAATCCATCCGACATACCTGCCCATAACCTCGACAACCATAACCCTGTCATGTGATTTTGCTGTTGTATGAAGCTTGTCTATGGCCTCGGTAGCAGTATTGACTGCTGTATCGAATCCAAAGGTCACATCAGTGGAACTGATGTCATTATCAATGGTCTTAGGAACTCCGATAATCGGCATCCCCTTCTTGATGAACATGTTCGCGATACGGAGACTGCCGTCACCTCCAATAGCAATAAGAGCGTCAAAGCCGAGGGCCTTGAAATTTGAAATAATGGTATCGGAAATATCCGTCTCCACAACACTTCCATCCGGTTTTGTAACCGGGAAATTGAAAGGATCTCCCTTGATTGCAGTCCCGAGAATCGTGCCACCAAGGTTCGTAATATCCCAGACATACTCAGGAGTTAAGCGTATGATCTGTTTTGCATCAACGAGGCCCCGGTAACCGTATTTGATTCCATATACTTCCCAACCCTTCTGATTGGCGGCAAGTACAACACTCCGTATTACGGCATTCAGCCCGGGAGCATCACCTCCACCGGTATTGACAGCTATTTTCATTGAATGACCTCCACTGCTTCTTTTTTTGATACCCTCGGAGCCCAGATCAGGGCCTCCATGAGCTTGTCGATTAGGTCATCAGGGATTTTTTTCTTTTGGAAATCCCGGATACTCCTCCGCTCTTTGACTGCCTTTAAGATGTCCATATCTTTCAATTATTTATGGTTTCCAGTATTCTACAAACTTTCCGCCTTGTGTAATCCACACAACGTAGGGTGAAACGGTAACATCACCTTTTGCATCAAAGGTAATCTTTCCCAGAGCAACATCGAATTCCAGCGAATGTAATTTGTCAGTGATCAGCTTCCCCTCAATGCTCTGAGCCTCTTTGATTGCGGTCAAGAGAATGTTCGCTGCATCATATGCATAAATAGAATACGGTCCGATTTCCCCGAATTTAGCACGGTATTGTTCGATGAAACCTTTCGCGCTTGGAATATTATTCGGATCGGGACTGAACGTGAGAAAAACGCCTTCTGCGGCCTGAGGCCCTGCAATCTCGATGAATTTTGCGTCTATCGTTCCGTCACCGCTCATGAATTTCGTATCCAGGCCGAGTTCTTTTGCCTGTTTTACAAGGAGTCCGGCCTCGGGATAGATGCCTCCGAAAAAGATGAGTTCAGGATTCTTGTTTTTTACTGACGTCAAGATCATCTTGAAGTCTTTATCCCCCTGTATAATCCCCCCATAATAAACAATTTCAACTCTATCCCCGAGGAATCTTTTGAACTCATCAGCGAGACCCTGTCCATATGTCGTTTTATCATGAAGGACAGCAACACGTTGCAATTTGAGGTTCTGTAAAACATATGCTGCTCCGGCCTTTCCCTGCTGGTCATCCCTGCCGCAGACCCTGAACACATTTCTGTATCCTTTTTCTGTAAGCTGCGGGTTCGTTGACCCGGGAGTGATCATGGGAATCCCTGCCCTGTTATAGACATCAGAGGCGGGGATGGAACAGCTTGAATTGAAGTGGCCGATGATTCCTGCCACGCCTT
>JALHSV010000644.1 GCA_022865525.1 Thermodesulfovibrionales bacterium | reverse complement strand
CTAAAGACAGATACCCCTATCGAGAGAGTAGCAAAGCTCATCAGTGATGCAAAATCCATGGAGAAAGATATCCAGAAATTGAAAACGTGCTCTCCGGGAGATACAATAGCAAACGCCCTGAAAGAAGCCTATGACCTGAATGGTGTGAAAGTCGTCAAAATACGTCAGGATGGACTTGATACCAATGAACTTCGCCTTTTTGCAGACAACATCAGGGACCGGCTCAAATCAGGTATCATTGTAGCCACATCAGTCAATGACAGTCATGCTGCAATTCTCTGCATGGTTACAAAGGATCTGACGCACGAATTCAATGCAGGTGAAATTGTGAAACAGATTTCCATACTTTCCGGGGGCAAGGGCGGCGGTAAACCGGAAATAGCGCAGGGTGGCACAAAGGACATAGAAAAATTAAATGCGGCCATTGAGTCGTTATACGATATTGTCAGAAAAACCACTTCCCAATAAGCAGTCATCCCCTCAGGTTTCACCACTGATCAAGTCGGCGAATACTTATATAAACCATGTCCTCCATGATTGATATTCTTTCACAGGTCAACACAAAGCGATTGCAAGAGTATGTCAAAAAAATAGAAGGGCTGCGTCACGGGTGGGAGAACTATGCTGCACTAGAGCAAAGGGCGGCATTCATTGAAGATACCCTCAAATCTTTTCATTGTTCCGTGGAAAACCAGGAATTCCTCTACCACGAAAGAACCTACCGGAACATTGTCGCCACATTGGAAGGGTTACATCAGGAAAAGGAACGGATTCTGTTAGGCGCCCACTATGATGCTGCCGGGGGCAGCCCCGGAGCCGATGATAATGCCAGCGGTGTAGCCGTTCTGCTTGAAGCAGCGGCTATCTTAAGCAGGCAGAGACTAAACAGGACAGTACAGTTGGTAGCATTTACCCTTGAAGAACCTCAGCCCCATACCATTCATTTTTTAATCGGCAGTGAAACGTTTGCGCGAGAGGCAAAAAAAGCAAGGATACCGTATCAGGCTGTTTTGATTCTTGAGTCGGTTGGATATACCGATGATGGAGAAGGCAGTCAGATCGTCCCTGTCTTTGTGAGAATTCCCGTTTCGAGAAAAGGCAATTTTCTTGGTGTCATCGCAAACAGCAGATCAAAGGCCATCATGGAAGCCTTTCACAGGATTTCCCAGGAGCATGTCCCTGAACTTATTACGGTTCCGTATAAGGTGCCTCTATCAGGGCGTTTTATCCCTGAGACACGTTTCAGCGATCATGCCTCGTTCTGGAATGCTGGATATCCTGCACTCATGCTGACAGATACCGCTATGTTCAGAAATCCTCACTATCACACCTATCACGACAGATTTGAAACCCTTGATTTTGCTTTTATGACCAAAGTTACCAAAGCTGTGTTGAGCTTCATCCTGAAGCTCGCCAATGATGACACATAATGCCGCTTTCGCCGTAACAACTTATTAGTTCGCTTGACAGTATCCGCCCTGAGCTTTATTATTATTACGACTTAAGTAAATGAATAGATAAAAAATGTCATGCTCCGACCTGATCGGAGCATCCAAAAAAAAGGCACTGGATTATCCGGTCAAGCCGGATAATGACGACCATCGGAACAGAGTTTACTACGAATATGAAAAAACTATGGGCAGGACGGTTCAGGGAAAAAACCTCAATGATTGCTGAGTCTTTCACGGAATCCATATCATTTGACAAGCGTCTCTGGCAAT
>JALHSV010000643.1 GCA_022865525.1 Thermodesulfovibrionales bacterium | reverse complement strand
CTGGATAATGAAGACGGCAGAGGAGTTGGGGTTGGAATCAACAATAAGACCAAGAGGCAGACCCAGAAAAGAAAGCTGATATATAGAAGGAAACCAGTTATAATCCTGTTTCATCAGTTAGATCCTGTTAAAAAAAAGAATTTTTTTTAAAAATATTAGTATCGTCCCAAAGTTAGGGGATAGATTGAAAAAGGCTTGAGTTGTGATATCATATTGTTGACAAGACGATACTTTTATCACAGGAGACTCAAGCCATGCAGGACATTATAACATTGGAAGTTTTAAGTGCTACATCAGAAAAAAGGTTTTCTCTGGATGAGTTGGTTTTTCGGACAAAAGAGTTGTTCGAAACCGAAGGTTTGGCTGGCTTTGTCGGCCTGATTCTTCGGTTGGCTGACGAGAAGATATGTATGAACATGGTTCAAGGCAAAATAAAACATGAACGGCAATCGTGCTGTTCTAATCCGCAGTATGAACATCATGATCAGTCGAATCGTCAGTTCCGCACTTCTGTTGGCAAAGTAATGATCCGCTGGCGTCGGTTAAGATGTACCAAGTGCGGCAAAAGGGTAATTCCTTTAAGAGAATTTCTCGGCTTAGAGCGTTATCAGTCCAAGACATCAGAGTTAGAAAAAATAGTCGCCGAAATCGTCAGCGAGCAAACCTACCGGCGCAGCAGCGCCCACCTGTCAACAATAGGCAGTATTCCTGTGCCAAAGAGCACTGCTCACCGCTGGGTTGCTCAAAGTACTTGCGATCAAATTGATGGTGGCAATGAAACATTCGACATGCTTTTTGCCGATGGAACCGGATACAAGAGAAGGCCGGACAAAGAAGCTGATATCAACAATCGCGGCGAGTTGAGAATAGCCTTAGGTATTGACAGAAGGGGCTCAATCGTACCTTTGGGGGCATTCAGCGGAAAAAGCTGGGACCAGATCGCCGCTGTTGTTCAAGGCGAAAGAGATGACGGTAAAGCTGTCGCCGATATGCTTGTCAGTGATGGAGAAAGCGGCATTGCTCAGAGCTTTTCGAAATTATGCAATTCTCATCAGCGGTGCCATTGGCATTGCGTACAGGACTTGAACTATACGATGTGGCAGGATAAAGCAGAGAAAATGGAACGACGGCAAATGCAGAAGAAACTGGCCGCGATAATCGGCATAGAACTTCCTGAAGAAGATTTCGAGAAAGTGGAAGATTCGGATAAGACATCACTGGCCCAGGCTGTTGCTGCTGCCGAATGTGATGTTCGCAAACTGATAAAAAAACTGTTGGACAAGGGATATGGAAGGGCGGCCGATTATCTGATCGGCGCGAGCAAGAATATGTTCAGCTATGTACGTCGCTGGCTTTTGACAGGCATTGTTGGCCCGCGTGCTTCAAGTATGATCGAACGTATGATGCGTGAGCTTGCTCGCCGTCTAAAACGTATGGCCTTCGGCTGGAGCGAAGAAGGTGCTGCCAAGATGGCCAGAATAATCATCAAGCGTTTTACTTCTGCTGGCCAGTGGGAGAAATATTGGAAAGATAGACTGAGAATTGAAGACAATGTACTGCTTATTCTTAGGAGTATTAAAGTCGAGAATCCCCTAACATTGGGACGTTAATAATATATTGGGCCGCTATTGAGCGGCGAGTTGTTTTTGGGCCGGTACGGGCAGATTATCCGCCATTATATAGAAACACACTGAGGGGTTCAAGGTGTATCCCACTCCAAATCCCTTGGAAACAAAAGTCTTTGACATCTCAAGGTGGCCTTGGTAAAAATATTAGTATCGTCCCAAAGTTAG
>JALHSV010000642.1 GCA_022865525.1 Thermodesulfovibrionales bacterium | reverse complement strand
GGTGCTGTCGGTGATGATGCGCGTGGAATTGATCTGGTCCGAGGTGTAGTAATAGTATTTGGCGATCACGGGCTGGTACTCGGCTATCAGCTTGTTGCCCATGTAGATGTAGTCCCTCACGCAGGTGCCGGTGGTATCATACTCAGCAAGCAATTTGCCGTCGTATGAGTGGATGTAGTAGGTGGTGCCGTAGAGGGTGGCGCGGCCGCTGACCGGGGTTGTGGTTGCAGGTATGGCAGCATGCGGACCTCTCAGGTTCAGGTCTTCGCTTTCATCCGTGCTCTGTTTTCTCAGTTCGATTTCATCAGGGTGAGTGAATTCTTTTTCTTTATTCTCTTTGGGAACGGTTGCCTTGATGATCGAGAAGGCGTGCTGGGAAACTGCAAACGGCATCCGCTCGGGCAAGGAGATGAGCTTGGTCAGGGTGAGCGTGGTTCCTGGGGGGATGGTGACTCTGCCAGATTGGGTACCCGCCAGGGGAGCATGGCTGTCGATGCCAAGGGCGGGTTGTTCGTAATGGAGGTTTGACAAGCCGGCTTCGGCGCTAAGTGTACCGTTCTTTGCGTACTGGGAGATGCTCCAGCCTCCGCTGGCCGGGTTTTCACTTGCCTCGCAGGATTCGAAATTGATATAGAGAATGGAGTGGATATACACTTCAAAGGACCATGACTTTTTAATTTTTGAATAATTCCGGATGCTTTTTTATAATATATTTTGTGACATCAGCGAAGTGCTGATCACTTTTCTCATTAGAAATGAATTCTTTAATTTTGGGAAAATATTTTATTAATAATTCAGCCAACCACTCAATCTGAAGTCTGAAGCATTCTTCTAAATTGTGCTCTTTTGTGAAAAACTTTGATTTTAGATATTTTTTTTTATCTTGCTCCAAATAATTTATTAAATTGTAGATATCAACTTTCTTTTCAGCATTCGCACAATTAAATATGGACATATAAATTTCTCTCCGATACTTTTCTATGGTCACCCCCATAAGTGAATTTGCAAATGTTACATTAAAGAATTCGGAATTATCCGAGTTCTCTTCTTTTTTACTAAATCCCAATTCCTTTATCAGAAAATTAAAATATTTATTTATGTATCCTTGAATTTCATTCATTTATTTCTCCTATTTTGCTGGGACAAGTTTTGTGAAATCAACTGTCCATTTGTACCCATGTTTTTGTAAAAAACCGATCTCCTTCGCTAAAATTGAATCAGGATTCAATCTTGCTGGATTGAATTTTCCAGCAAATTTAACTTCATCTCCTCTTTCAACAATACCTTTAAGGAACTTTATATTCTTACTCCAACTCCAATCTTTATCAGCAACGTTTAAAAATTTAGCATCAATTTTTTTTGCGAAAATTTTATAGGTACTCCTCGGACCAATTACGGAAATCCCTCCAATAAAATTGGCAGCAAAAGCTGGATCGGACATCTGTTCAGCTAGATTTTTAATAAGAATCTGGAATCCACCTTTAGTATCCCCTGAGAGAAAATGTTTTAATGGAGTGCCACCCCACCACTCTGAGATATTCTGAAAAATATCTCTTCCATCTGGATCAAGGAATGAAATCGGATTATTCCGGCAATAACTATAAAGATTCCACAATTGCGGATTGGCTAATGCTTCATCTTTATTGATCATCGGATCCACCGAAATGAACCTGTATCTCATATGATCATAATACCTGGCGCCAAAATAGTCCAGCTCGCTCTTGGATTCGCGCTCTTTGCCGGAGAACTTTAATGTCGGGCTATAAGTATTCACCCACTGCTTCTGGAGGCCGCCGTAGGGATCGAACACGGCGGAGTAGACCACGGTGCCGGTGCTGTCGGTGATGATGCGCGTGGAATTGATCTGGTCCGAGGTGTAGTAATAGTATTTGGCGATCACGGGCTGGTACTCGGCTATCAGCTTGTTGCCCATGTAG
>JALHSV010000641.1 GCA_022865525.1 Thermodesulfovibrionales bacterium | reverse complement strand
GATCAATAAGCCGAAGCTCATACCAGTGAGTGAGGAGAAAATACACTAAATGCGGACAGGAAGTGTCTCAAACTCATTGACATATTCCGTAAGAAGCGGAGGGAAACTGCCCTTATTGTGGATCAAATAGAACTAAGAAATAATTTTTCATGATACAGATTTATCACCAATACTATTCTTCTATGAAGTTGAGCAAATATCTACGATTACCATTATTTATTAATGGGGTAACCAGCTTTTTTCCAAACTTCCACGCCTCCGGCTAACGCCTTGGCGTTTTTATATCCGAGTTCTATATATTTTGCTGCCTGACCAGCAGACGTTGCTTCATGAGGTCAGGCACAATAAAAGATTATTTCCTGATCTTTAGAAAGTTCAGGGAGTCTGGATTCAAATTCGCTGTAGGCAATCGACCCTTCTAATTGCATGGTTTTGAACTTCTCCTCATCATTATAACCACAAACAAGCAGGGCCTCTTTTGCTTGCACTCTGCGATAGGCCTCTTCCACACTAATTCGTTCCGCTTTTATCATATCGGTTATCCTTTTCAGTACTTATTTGTCGACAAAAAAAATGATTGTGAGGGCGAGCCGAGCACTCGCCCCTAAAGCCTTCAAGATAAATCGTTTAACAGGAACTTTTGCATTTACAGGTCAATGAAACCTGCTTGGATACTTTTCTGATTTTCATGAAAATCCTCCTTTCAAAGGATAAACCTGACTTCTTGTACGGTTGTTTCAGTTGTTAATAATTATATATAATAGACAAATAAATTACTAAATGCAACTTGTTGTTTTGAGAGCAAAGATGAACAAGGATATATCTCAGGAATTTACATCAAAGATCATACATGAAAAAGCAGTGGCAAGTATTGAATTCTCATTATGCTGGCAGAGCTCAGCCATATTCCACACTGACTGCTTTTTTGCAAGAAAAGTGAATTTTTATAGGGATATCTTTCCGAAAAAGATTATCGATTTACTGATGGGGAAAAGGTCTGGAGATAAGGTAGAAAGCTCAAACATCATGAAGGAAATTGTATCGCCCTATGCACAGGATTATGAGTTCTCTATTGAACAAAGACAATTTGACCGGCTTTATGCTCCCCTGACAACAGAGCCTCGCTTTGGACGATTTTATCCAAAAGGCTTGCTGAAGGCGATTGCGGGCATATTTAAAGGGAATAGCGAGCCATTCAGATGCACAGGAATATCAGATGCGGCTATTACTGTTGACTTTAATCATCCGCTTTCGCAAATAAATGGCGACCTTACTATGGTTATAAAAGATGTAAGGAGGAATAGCGGAATACTCGGTGGATCCTGTACAGACTGGATGGAACATATAACCTCCGGCACTGGGATGCAGACACGATGCCACGGGAATCCAACAGATTTCTTTTCAGATGAACCTTTTAGGAGAATCAATGAATATGGGGATGCAGGCTTTTATAAAGAACCTCGCCTTGTTACCCATATTGATGACACCGCCATATCAGTAATCAGTGATTTATACGGTCAGATACTGCGCAACGGCATGAAGGTTCTGGATTTGATGAGCAGCTGGAGGTCCCATGTTCCAAAGAACCTGAAACTTGATTCACTCATCGGGCTTGGGCTCAATCGAGAGGAGATGTTACAGAACCCACAACTTACCGATCATGTCATACATGATCTTAATAGAGATCCTTTGCTCCCCTTCGCCGATAACGAGTTCGATGCTGTTATTTGTACGGTTTCTGTAGAATACCTGATACACCCATTTGAATTGTTCAGTGAAATCGCAAGGATTCTAAAAAAAGATGGGTATTTTATTGTTACTTTTTCAAACCGGTGGTTTCCGCCGAAGGTTATAAGAATATGGACTGAACTTAATGATTTTGAACGGATGGGAATTGTCCTTGAATATTTTTTGCGGACAGGTTTATATGAAAATCTTAATACATTTTCGATGAGAGGACTTCCGAGAAATGAGGATGATCAATATTATCTGAAAATTCCTTATTCAGACCCGGTATATGCGGTATGGGGACAGAAAGGGTAAGAGAGCTTATAGTGCACTTTACAGAAAAATATGATCTTCCTCCAACATTTCAAATTAGGTTCGAGAAGCCTGATGGGCATACCTATCTGCTTAGGACTTCTCAGGTTATAGCTATTCCGGTAGAAAAAGCATTTTTATTTTTTGAAAAACCTGGAAATCTCTCCGAAATAACTCCCGACTGGCTAAACTTCAGATTTGACAATAAATGTGGACAACGTGAAACTTTTGAAGGTGCGGAGTTTGATTATACAATCAGATGGTTTTTCATAAAATTAAAATGGCATACAAAAATTTCAGAATACCGTCGACCAGAGCTGTTTACCGATGTTCAGGTCAAGGGTCCGTATGTCATGTGGGAACACCTTCATACCTTTGAACCAGTTCCTGAAGGTACGCTGATGAGAGACGCTGTAACATACCGCATCCCTTTTGATCGCATTGGTAAAATCTTTTATCGATTGATCATTCAAAAGCAACTCCAAAATATCTTCTCATACCGGGCAGTGCGGATAGCTGAATGGGCTGATGGAACCTTCAAGAGCAAACTAACCGCTCATGTTCATAAGTGATATAATAAATCCATGAAAATAGTAATCTGTGGAGGTGGCGGTTTTATCGGACAGCGTCTTGCGCGTCTCCTACTTGTCAAGGGATATGAAGTTGTTATCCTCGACAGGAATCAATCCAGGGTCTCTTCGCCGAAATTACAATCATTTATTGTTGATCTTCTCAACCCAAAACTTTTTGAAAAAGGGTGGTTCATAGGTGCGGAAGCTGTTATCAATCTGAGCGGCAAGGATATCCTGACCCTCTGGACGGAAGAGTATAAAAAGGCAATCCGGGAAAGCCGCGTTACCGTTAATAAGCTTCTAATCGATTTTATTTCTTCTCTCGATCAAAAGCCGAAGACTTTTATCTCGGCTTCCGCCATCGGTTATTATGGAGATAAAGGCGAAAGCAAAATTGACGAGACCGGAACACACGGTAAGGGGTTCCTCGCAGATGTCTGTGTCGCCTGGGAGAACGAAGCACGCCGTGCAGAGACATTGGGTATGCGTTCCGTTCAGGTGAGAACAGCGCCTGTTCTTGACAGGGAAGGCGGGTTTATCGGAAAGCTCTTGAAAACAATGAATTTCGGGTTCACTGTGCGTTTCGGTTCAGGTCAAACCTGGTTTTCATGGATCCATATGGAGGATTTGATCAGTATTTATGAGGCCGCGGTTTCTAATGAAAGTCTTTCCGGACCTGTGAATGCCTGTTCTCCTGAGCCTGTTCGTTTTCGTGCACTTCTCGATCATCTGCGGGAATATCGCAAAGCTGTTGTTATCCAGCTCCCTGTATCTCTGTTCAGACTTTTTGCGAAAGAACTTGCCGATGAGTTGACGAACAGTCAGAGAATTGTGCCTGCTAAGCTGCAAAGTGCGCAATTCCGGTTTGTCTATGGGAATCTCAAAGAAGCACTCCAGGATGTCTTTTCGTAATCGGAACGGATATACGGATATACTAAATAAGGAGTCTCATGGGATGCCTGCATATCACTAATTTAAGGAGGAATTCGTGTCCCTGTTCGGAGGAGCACTATCAGGCTTAGCAGCGGGAATACTTATGGGTCTGTTATCCCATGCAGGGTTCAAGGCGGGAATATTCAAATCAAGCATTCTCATTATTGACGGCATGTTCGCTCAACAAAGAGCAGGATTAAAATACAACAAACAACAAGCGGTTCTGTTCGGAGTTCCGGTTCATCTCTTCACCAGTGTATCTTTTGGCCTTACCTATGCAGTGCTTGTTAGTATATTAAAAGTCAAACCAATCAATGGATGGCTGATTGCCCTCTATGTTCTGATGCTCTGGGTTTCCATGCTTTTTGTAGCACTTCCTATAGCAGGACAGGGATTCCTCGGAAGAAGATTAGGACTAGTTACCTGGCTTGAACAGTTGGTGCTCCATATTGTTTACGGCGTAGGACTATGGGGAGCCTTATATTCTCTTCTTTGAGAATAAGGAGCTTTTTCTTTTTATCGTATGAACGACCAGAAATGTGTTCCATTCTTTCTGTGTACTTCCCCATGTGCCATCTCTGTTTTGTTTCTTTCTTAACCTTCTGAAGGCCCGTTCGAGCAACTCGTCTGACTGCGCCAAGTTCAGATGTCCAAGGGCATTCACAGTCTGATAAAAAGGTATTTGTATTGGCCAGCTTCCATCTGCCTTTTGCACTTCTTCTAATCTTGACAGAAACAACCTGACTGCTTTACTGTCTCTATATCTTGGATGTACTACAAATGCCCTCAGAAAGTTATATGAACATGACCATGTGCACCACTTTCCTTCTTTCTCTTCACCGTTGATACGAAGCATTTCATACACACGTATAACCCTTGCATCGTGTTCTTGACCGAAAATAGTCGTAAGAAAAAGAATAGCGCACTTTGCGAAATGCTTAAAACAACCATGAGAAAGGGGAAGGTTCTGCAGATTACTTGCAAAGACTTTTTCTGATTGCATGTGCAGGTTCGCTTCTTTGTTTAAAAAGACCTCCTGTGACAGGAGCCATTCGAGCGCTTTTTCGATTCGTTCATTGATATTTCTGACTGTGAGATGCAGTCCGAATAGTCTATGTGCTGTGGTTAAAAGAGAACCATCCCATGAACCATTCGGAAGCTGTCCTGCATACAATGAACCTACCGTCTCTCTAAAATCATTCTTCCATGCGAGTGTGTCTTCCTGATGTAACCACTTTTGTCTTACGTAGAGACCAATCGGAGTATTACTGCTGTAAAAAACGTTCATGGGATCATGCTTGAGATATGAGAAATAATCTATTAAGGGTTGACCTTCTGTATTGTTGTTCTGGTATACAGCAAATAAATCTTCTTTATCGCTGCTGCTCTTCGCCCTTTATGACAAGCCAGTAGACAAATCCGATTACCAAAATAGCGGCAATAAGGTACACCATCATTGCTGACTGTTCATGTTTCAGCGTTGCGATCATTGTTTCTCTTATGACCGTTACAAGCGCGACACTAATAAATACACTGATACGGAATTTCCCTCCCTTAAGATGGGATATTTCTGTGTTCATCAGTTCTATCATCACCCATATAATGAGCATGGAACCGAGTGAAGTAATAATTCCATTCTCAAGGTCACCAGTAAAAAGTTTTTGTACATCTGTTATAAATAGTCCAATAGCGCCTAAAGTTAGTCCAATGAGTGCAAGGATAAGAAGGAGATTTGCACTCTGAAGAAATTTCTCTGAAAAATCTATGAGTGCATTTTTTATACGATACATAGAAGAATAATTTCTGATTTCTTCCTCAATATAGGATGACGTCATAACATCAAGGTTGATATCAAGAATCTTTTCAAAGGCAAGAATATTTGCGATAATTTCTTCCTCCGAATCTTTCATGCTATATAGTATATTCACACACAAGTTTCTGATAATATTG
>JALHSV010000640.1 GCA_022865525.1 Thermodesulfovibrionales bacterium | reverse complement strand
CAATCTTCTATTTCCTGAAATCACACCTTCTCTGGCTTTATTACAACATAAGGCTGAAGCTAAAATAGCTACTCGGACTCTATTTATTAAAGAATATTTTTTATAATATCGGAAGTTCTCTAACTCTGAACCTGTCATCTTCTATGATTACAATCGCTCCTTTAAGAATTTCACTCTCTACCATAGATCCTGCCTTTCAAGAGAATATCTTTATTTTTAACACTCACATATTTCTCGACCCCGTGCAGATAATCCTCAATGAAACCGGCATTGACATCACCGAAGATATCTTTTAGAAAAATAAGAAACCGTTGAGCTTTTGCTGCCTCGTTGTTTAACTGTGAGATTTGATCGATATATTCTTTGAATTTCTGCGAAATATTCTGTTCTGAAATATCCGGAATTCTTGAGGGC
This sequence comes from Thermodesulfovibrionales bacterium, assembly GCA_022865525.1. GTDB lineage: Bacteria > Nitrospirota > Thermodesulfovibrionia > Thermodesulfovibrionales > SM23-35 > JALHSV01. Next base: position 2,108 of record JALHSV010000640.1, on the reverse strand, counting down.
TTTTCAGTGCGCTTGGTTTTTTTCATCCCCGCAGCCTTTTATAATCTTCCTCGGTTATCCAAGCCTGTTTAAGCATTTTATAGAATAACGCTTTAGGGATGTCTTTACCGTGCTGATGGCTCAGTCTGACTTGAAGGATGGTTCCATCCGGAAGAATTTTCTGCCATGTCTCGTGCTTCTTTGACCTCACAAGCTTGAAATCGAGTCGTTTCAACACAGTGCGAAAGTCAATATACGTGGGCATTAATTAAAAAGTTCTCTAACCTTTTCTTTTGTTCTTCTTTCATGAATCTCAAGAATATATGGCTTATGAGATGCGCGATTAGGACTCCTGCTGAAATGCTCGAACTCTTCCATGTACTGCTCAGCATAATCTATTGTCATATCGACAAGGTCATTTAATGCCTCTTCAGGGGTATTACCTTCTGTGGCAAGGTCAAGTTCCGGGCAACTTGCCACATAAACCCCTTCTGAAGGCTCAATTATGGCAGTCAACTTATCAGAGACATCTTTTATTGCGATTGGCATTTTCAACCTCCCTTAGCCCTTATTATATTCCTTTAACACCTGATTTACTATCCTCCTTGCAACCTCAAAGGCCGCTGCAATCCTGATGATCTTTACATCACCAAGTCCCTTTATCTCAAGAAACTTCTCCAATGGCTGGTTTGCCATTCCTTTAAAGGAACTGAATTTATCAAGGATTTCTTGCGCAACTTTCTCAGCAGGTTTACCTTTTGTGCCGGTGGAAATAAGGATGCATAATAACTCCGCATCAGTTAATGATTCAGCCCCAAGTTCTCTCAACTTACCCCCTGGATGTGTCCACTTCCGCATTCATTATCCTCCTTATGCCTGACCAGATAGCCTAATTTTATATGCACAAACTATATATGGTCAATAAGGCTTGATAATTACAATGGATTCCTTCCTTGACAAATAATTTTCTGATTCTTTAAAGTATTGTCATTCGGCAACCGTTTACCGTATATAAGATGGTAAAAATCGAATCAGGTATCCGCGATCTTGACAATCTCATAGACTCCCTCTATGTCGGGGACAATGTCGTCTGGGAGGTTGAGGCCGGCACTGCTCCGGAAATTTTTATGCTGAATTTCCTCCGCCAATCACTTTCCGAAGACCGCAATGTCATTTATGTCAGTTTCAATCAATCTCCACATACCATTTTGCAAAAGATAGGAGATATCCTGCCAAAAGGGAATTTTGTCCTGTTAGACTGTTTTACTTCGGGGAAGGGCAAGAATGACCGGGCCTTTTCGAAGTTCTATGAAAACAATGGAGACCCCTGTGTCACGAGGGTTGAGGATCCCAGGAACATAGATCAGTTTACTACCCTCCTTGCCTCACTTGAGGACAAATTCCAGTCGGGAGGAAGATACATATTCGACAGCCTTACCGGGATGCAGGATCTCTGGGGGGATGAGAACAGGACATACAAGTTCTTCACGTACATTTGTCCGCTTCTTTATGATCTCGGGACCGTCGCTTACTGGATACTTGAAAAGGATGCGCACAGTCAGAAGTTCAAGGCTAACCTGAGACACATTACCCAGGTTGTTCTGGAATTATTCAAAAGAAAAGACAGGCTCTGGATCAAAGCCCTGAAACTCGAAGGCAGACCGAACAGAGAAGCTTTCAAGCCCCATGCGTATGAAATTCATGCAGAAACTGTCGTGATTACCTCAGTCAAAAAAGAGGCTTCGCTGGATGTCGGCAAGAGGATCAAGGAATTGCGCACAAGAACGGGAATGAGCCAGAAGGAACTTGCCGACAAGGTCGGACTGACCCCGAGCTTCATTTCCCAACTGGAAAACAACCAGATTGCTCCTTCGCTCAGTTCATTTCTCCAGATATGCGATGCCCTTGGCGTCAGCCTCTCTGATACGCTGGAGAAAAAAACAGGCGAGGCTCACTGGCTTATCAGAAAAGAGAAAATCTTTTCCCATCCTTTTTATAAAGAAACCGGGGTAAAGGGTTTCCACATTGTTCAAAATGGCAGCATGTCGGGAAGTCTCATGGTAATAGAACCATATGCACAAGTGAAAGGTCAGGTCATACCAGCAGAGGGACAGAAATTACTGTATGTT
>JALHSV010000639.1 GCA_022865525.1 Thermodesulfovibrionales bacterium | reverse complement strand
GTATCCCCTTGTCCAACTGATCTTCATAGAGATCTTTGCCAGGGGATAAAGATGGCATGAAGCAGAAGATGATTAATAGGAACAGCAGGATGTATCTTTTCATGCGTGCTGTCCGATTTTCCGTTCGGTACCTTTCATCAGCCTTCTGATATTATCCTTATGCCGGATGATGATAAAGAGTGAAATGAGAATTGATATAATAATTTTTGTTTTGTCCTGAAAATCGAAGAGCATGATATTGAGCGGCAACAGAGCAAATGAGACAATTGCTCCCAGAGATGAATATTTTGTAAACAGGACAACCCCGATCCAAACAATAAGAGTAACAAGTGCTACATGCGGTGTATACATAAGGAGAACCCCAAGACTTGTAGCAACTCCCTTGCCTCCTCTAAAACCAAGAAAAATTGAAAAATTATGGCCTAAGATTGCCGCAATTCCTATTAAGCCCTCATAGAGCGGCTCAACACCTGAATATTTTCCTATCGCGACAGCTAACGTACCTTTCAATATGTCTCCAAGCAGGGTTATGACAGCCGGCCATCTCCCGAGAGACCTGAGTACATTCGTTGCACCGATGTTCCCGCTTCCAACCTTCTTCAGGTCAATCCCTTTTACTTTAGCTGTTATTATACCAAAGGGAATGGATCCGAGAACAAAAGCAGCAATAAGGAGAATAATATTTTTTGTCATAAACAGCTATTTAAGTTTTTTGCCAAATAATATTGTATATTGTATCCCCGACAAAATAGATACTATAAGGGCTATCCAGATGAGGACAATCCCGATGTCGTAGAGATCGAGAGTGAAAATACTCTTGTTGAGAATAAGGCAAAGGATTGCGACTATCTGTGTCGTTGTCTTTATCTTACCCCCAAGTTCAGCAGCTATTACTATATCCTTTGAGAGTGCGACCACCCTGAGTCCGGTTACGAGAAATTCTCTCGCTATGATGGTAATTGCAATCCATGCAGGCAGCCTTGCCATGTCAACGAGCACGATGAGAGCAGAGATTATCAGAAACTTATCAGCAATCGGGTCAAGGATAATCCCAAATTTTGTTATATCCCCGGAACGGCGTGCAAGATATCCGTCAAGAAAATCCGTGAGCGAAGCAATGCCGAAGATGAGAGCGCCAAAGACAGGATGCAAATAGACGGTAAAAATAAAAACAGGTATGAGGATAATTCTGCTTAGTGTGAGAATTGTCGGGAGGTTGAGTTTAAGATTTCCCATCTGTTATGTCCCTCGACTGCCCTTTCGCTTTCAGGAGCAAATCGCAGATCTCTCTGACAGCTCCCCTCCCCCCCTCTTTTATGGTTATCACCTGTGCAAAAGCTTTCACCTCTTCATGAGCGTCCGCGACAACCACTGGAAACCCGGCTTTCTTGAGAACAGGGATATCTACAATGTCGTCACCAACATAAGCAATCTCACTATCATCGAGGGAATATTTTTTGGAGAGCTCATCGTACGCAATTTTCTTGTCATAACATTTCTGAAAAACATCTTCAATTCCAAGTTCGTATGCCCTTTTTTCAACAACCTTTGATTGTCTGCCTGTAATGAGAGCCACATGAATACCTGCCTGCATCAGCATTTTTATCCCATGCCCATCGCGGACATGAAAGGATTTGAGCTCGTTTCCATAGTTGTCGAGTATAATACTGCCATCTGTCAGCACTCCGTCAACATCGAGAATAAGGAGTTTGATTTTTTTTGCAGCTGAGAGGAGTTTCTTCTTTGGGATATTCTTTTTCTTATACAGTCGTGGCATACGTAAATTTGTTCAATAAAGAAATACTTCCAACGCAAAGTATATCAGAGAAAATAAGAAAAGTCATTGATATGTATCGAATATATTTATATCTCACATGGCGCAGGGCGGGACGGGGGAGTTACAGGAATGAACCAATGATCATGCTATAATGGGGCTAAAAAAGGAGAAAGCCATGAAACAGTCCGGAGATATCAGGAAATACGCTGTGCCTGTCGAGAGACTGCACTGGATTTGCCCCCAGGATACCTTTCAATTTGAATGCACTTCAGATATAGCGCCATTAAAGGAATTCATCGGACAGGACAGGGCCATT
>JALHSV010000638.1 GCA_022865525.1 Thermodesulfovibrionales bacterium | reverse complement strand
AAGGGTTCGGTGAACTCATCCCAGATCAGGCTTGGCGAAGTCTTTCGTCCCGCTCTGCAACGCAACGCGCCGAGCGTCATCGTTGTTCACAATCATCCCAGCGGCGACGCGACTCCCAGTCCCGTTATATGGAGAAAAAGTCAAGGGTACTGCCAAAACTCAGTACCAGCAACTTGCTAAGTTGCAAACGAAAATATGCTGAAAGCGCTTCCTGCTGGGAATTTTGTTCCCTTCGGTCACCCTGTCAAGGGTGCTGCGCTTCGCTGCGCATCCCTTCGGGACGGCTTCGCCGCCCTTGACAGGGAACCCGACCTTCGGGAACCATTCCCGCATAGGAAGCGCTTTCACTCATATACCTTAGACACCCAGTGGTTGTGAAATGGAGATCGCAGCCTTGTCATCAATCCTTCCAAAATCTGGGATAGCTGTTCCACACACATCAGGAAAACAACCTTGTGTTTCATCATTCATTTGATTTTCAAGCAAGCGAATCTGTGAAAGAACAATGTTCGCTTTAAGCGGCATTTCCAATTTCAAATACTGTTGGTACATTTCTTGAAGGCGAAAACGATCCACCGGGGAAGGTCGGAAGCGTTCACACAAAAGACACTTCACATCACTCTCGCAATGTAACTGTGGATTGCGGCGACAATACCCATGAGGAAGTCGAATCCAATTCACAGCATCCACCTCATTAAAAATAGAATAGTCCTGTTGAGAAAAGAAACTGGGAACCCAACTCAATGGACCAACCTGCATGGCTGTGGTTGCTTTGTTGAAAGCTTCTTCGACAGTGTGATCCAGAATGCGTGCGTATTCCAGTGTCATGTTTAGAGTCGAGTGTCCCAGAAGTTTTTGCAAAGCCGATTCCCGCATTCCATAATTGAGCAGCGAGACGGCAAAGGTATGGCGAAAACGATGAGGGGTTAAACCCTGAATTCCCAAATGGAGACCCATCTCATGAACAATCGTACATATCGGATTTCCGCTTTGCCATGTACGACCAAAGCGGGTGAACAAATGATCGTTAATATTTTCCCAACCACTTTCCTGCCAAGCTTGCAAAGTCTCCAGACATTGCTGCGTCAATGGAATAACCCGATCTTTCAGACCTTTGCCTTTTTTGACATGGATCTTCCACTTCCCCTGGATTTGAATAATGTCAGATTTGGAAAGGGCTGCCAATTCTGCCGCTCGCAAACCTGTATGTAACAGGGTAATCACCACGGTCTTTTCTTTCAGAGAAGCACCATTGTTGCAGTAGTCCAACACCAACCGCAATTCTTGATCAGCAATGTAACGCGGAACTGGGTCTGGGTCATTAGGAATATCTTTTCTGCCAAATGGATTCCTGTCTGGCGATGTTGCCAATTGTTCGTCAATGACAAAATCAAAGAATAGACGCATGCCGCGATACAAATCATTGCGATATTTGAGTGCATACTTGTGCTCATCAACAAGATCCTTGAGATAGCGGGAGTACTCCAGCGCAACCAATCGGGTGACTTGATCAAGGCGATCACAATCTGGATAGTTCTCTTGAAACCACAAGAAAAAGCTGATTAGGGTGGCTCGGCGGCTGTGAATTGAGGAAGGGGTATATTTTCCATCACACCACTTCATGTGAAAAAGAATTGCCTGTCGGATAGGTTCATGCCGAAGCAAAGCAAAGTGTTCTTCGTGGCGAAATACGAATTTGGCAGCTGGAATGATGCCCCAATGCACCAAGTAGCGCTCCAGGCGCGAAAGACGGGCATTGGGGCGATTTTCTGCGCGTTTTCCGCTCTGTTGGTACCATTTTTGGTACTCGGACCGAAACAAATCAAAGTCTGCTCGTGTTAGTTCATCCAGGGGTTTTCCTGTCACAGCCAGAAGCCAGATAAGCAAGTTTAGTTCTGATCCCCCTGGAGCTGGATAGTAATGTAAAGCCTTGCAAGTTTCCCCCATGCGCTGGCGATAAGGCAGAAGAGCTTTTCGATAACAACGGCTCAGGAAGATCGGGAGACGTGATAATAAGTAAATTGTGCCGCGACGATATCCACGAAAGAAAAGAAAAGCCAAAAAACAACTGTATGTATACCCAGTTGTTTTTGTTCGATTGGCATACAACTTGAGAATTTCATCATCACTCCACTGCGAAATTGGCTTTCTAATTCGATTTAGCATCACCTCTGGTACGCCAAATAATCTTTTGTAAATTTCCGGATTCTCCTGTTGTTCATTATCACGAAGAAATTGTTGATATTCTGCGATGACCGCTTTATCCGTCTTTGCGGAACCACGTCCCAGGATCATTTCACACCTCCGGTTAGATCCGTTTCAAGCCAGGATAGTGACGTGAATACTGCCTGTGCACGTTCGAACTCTGTTTCAACAAACTGATCACAAAGATGCAAATAACGGGAAAGTGAATTTGGATTGCGGTGTCCCACCATGTCGCGAATGGCGGGCTCGGACATTCCTTGCTGTACCAGTTGTGTGATCCCCGTATGTCTGAAAAGGTGAGCGTGCAAGTCAGAAAGGGCGCATTTCTCGGCATTGTATCTGATCATTTTTTGGACCGCATTTACACTCAGCGGAGTTCCGCGTGCCACACCCTTGAATGACAGAAAGATCTGAGGCACTTTTGGGAAGAGGTCCTTGCGTTCCTTGTCCAGGTACTGGTTCAACGCTGAGAAGGTCAAAGCATCCATGTACACTGTTCTTGGATTGTTCCCCTTTGTCACAGGAATATGAATACTCCGTCGGCTGCATTCAATATCCTGAAAACGGATATTCACCGCTTCACTGATACGCAGGCAACTGATCCACATTAAAAGCACCAGTGTTCGATCGCGCCAGCAGGTCAATGTGTTGAAGAAAGCTCGCAGATCGTTTTCGGGCACGATCTCAGGTACCGGTTGGGCCTGCTT
>JALHSV010000637.1 GCA_022865525.1 Thermodesulfovibrionales bacterium | reverse complement strand
TATGTTGCATGAAAAAGGAGAATGACTTCTAAAAACAGCAAAACCATCTGAAATAAAAAAGAAAAATGCTACTATCTGTGGCGGTCAAAAAAGTCTCTTTATTTCAAGTAGATAGGCCAACTCGCAACATAACAGGAATAGTCTTAAGTTGCTGTTTTGCTTAAATACTTAACCTTGCCACAGGAATCCTCTCAATATCTTTTCAATAATTTCTGGTGAAAACTTTTCAAATGTGATTGAATCAAATGGATAGGGATGTATGGAAAGGGAATTCAGGAAACATCTCAACCTACATCTTGCCACCATCTGTTTTTAGTAGTTTGTCAAGGGATAATAAAACGGCGTACTGTGCAAGCTTTGATCATTTTGAAAACCAGGAAATTTCAGTAAAGTTTTTTTAACTCGTAAAACCTCACAAAGGATATGTTATGAAAAAAAAATTAGTTTTACTCATTGCAGCAGTAATGGCAACTTCAATGCCAACTTCAGTTTTATATGCTAAAAGTGGAGTAAGTGACAATACAGCTCTTCCAAACGGTAAACCGTTTCAGACCATTCAAACTACACTTGATAGTCTTCAATCTCAAATTTTTGTTTTGGTAGGTGCAACGGAGACCACTGAGGCTCGTCTTGATGCCTTAGAAGCAGCAGTGTTAGCACTACAAGAAAGAGATGCGGAACTATTAATACTCATTGAAAATAATGATGGTGATATTGCAGATTTAGAGGCTGAAGTGGCAGGCAATACTGCATTAATTGTTGCGATGCAAATTGAGGTTGATGATCTTACAGCAACTGTAGCTCTTAAACAAAACATCATCGATGGTACATGTCCTTCGGGTGAGTTTCTTGTAGCAGTTAACGAAGATGGCAGTGTCATGTGTAGAACTGATGAGATAGGCACTGTTGGTACGTTAAGCAGTTATAGAGCATTTAATTATATAGATCTTAGCATGGCAAACCCATTTGGTGACAGTGATTATGGAACTGTTTCTGCTACTTGTGATACAGGCTATACCTTAACTGGAGGAGGATTTGATACTGATAGTGATATGGTGTATGTATATAGCAGTTTGCCTTCCGGTAAGTCATGGAGTGTTACAGCTATAAATAATACCCCATTTGTTGGAACTTCAATACAAGTTTACGCAACGTGTATAAGACTTAATTGATAAATTAGCGCCAATTAGGAAATAGGGGACAGACCACGATTTAATTCTTCGCCTTCTATGAATCAAACGGCAAAAATCGCCGAATCGGGTAGCCGGGGGTTTTTCTCCCTCAGCCCCCACACAACCCGGCATGCGGGTCCGCACCGGGCGGTTCCCAAAGATAGACAGGCCGTAGCCGGTCAATTAACAACCCAGGTTCTTTGACAAGAAGGCAGTAACCGTGATTGTCACGGGGGGCATGATCTTTATGTCGCGCCCCATGCGCACTCCCCCGGTCGGGTTCATTGTGACATGAGAGCACATAAAGGGACTTCCCCTCTTCAAGTTCGGCCCTTCGACAGGGTGAGTCCATCCCGGCTCTAACCGGGCTCGTTCCAAGCCACC
>JALHSV010000636.1 GCA_022865525.1 Thermodesulfovibrionales bacterium | reverse complement strand
GTTTATTTTTCCGCATGCTGTCGCTTGCTCTTGCTTTCGCCTTTCAATAACTTCATCAAACTTCTGAGGATCGAAGGTGAATATAGCTATAGACGGCACGTATCAAATCCCTTTATATTGAGCTTTTTAAACATAGGAGAGAAAGAATCTGCAATATCGAGACAAATTCTCTTTTCAGCAAGACACGTAAAAATACGGGTGAGGTAGATAAAATTAAATTTGATAGAACGATATGAGATTCGTTGCACTCTATTTTTCCCCCGAGTGCCTTGATTTTACTTCTTCCCCCAGAATTTACGTATTGAATTTAACCGTGTTTAAGAATAATGTCAAGAGGAATTGTTTGGCTTTGACAGAGGAATTATCGGGCAGATTTTATTGTTGAAATTTAGGAGCAACATACTACCGAAAAGCTCATAATAAAAATCTCCATTACAGGAAGAAGAACTATCAAAAGCAAAGCCCAGGAATCCCCCGGGCCTTAACTATAGTCGTCCATATACACTTTACAGTCAACTCCTTATGTATTTATACTGATATTTGTATTGCCCATGAAAAGGATCATTATTGCAGAAGACATTAAGGCAATCCTTGAAGAGGGACAGAGTTTTCTCAACAGGGCGGACATCAGAACATTTACGGTATCTGCAAATGAGCAAGCTCTTGCTCTCCACAGGGCTGAAAAGGCGGATCTCATTATAGTGAATCTTGACTCGCCTGAAATGAGGGGTGAAATGCTCTGTTCCCTCATACGTGACGATAAAGAATTATGCAAAGTTTCCATTATCATTGTAAGTTCTAACACTGAGTCTGATGCTAAACGATGTTTACAGTGCAGGGCAAATGCATTTATTACCAGCCCGCCGGACAATGCGATTTTATTACAAGAAATGCATCAACTTCTCTACGTCGCTCCCAGAAAGTCACTAAGGGTTCCCTTGAGTATCCAAATTCATATAGTATCAAAAGGGAAACCTTTTATTGCCTATACAGAAAATATCAGTGTATCAGGTATGCTGCTACATTCGGAAGCTCTTCTTTTCGAAGGAGACACTATTACATGCAGTTTCTACCTCCCCGATTCAACACATATAACAATAAATGCTGAGGTTATTAGAATTCTTGAAAAAGAAACTGAACATGATACCAATTGTTATGGCGTCAAATTTATCGACCTAAGCATTAACATTAGTTCAGCTATAGAAGCATTTGTAGAAAAAGAATGCAGGCACAACACATAAATATCGTATCCAGATACCTTTCTCTGGACGTCATTTGCAACACTCAACAATCCAACTCCCCTTTTTTAGTGAAAACTCTGTTGTGAGTTAACGAATTACTTCGATACATTATTGATATTTCATATTAATGTAATATCGTTATGCAAAATTAACAATTACTCTTACAAGAGGAAGGACTTAACAGAAATAAAAATGCTCGACATCGCATAGTGCCGCTGTTTAACGGAAGGCTAACGCTGCCTTCTCATTACTACACTACAACGGTGCACGTCAAGTTTTCAGAGATTCCTTCCAAAATTCTGGTTAGTTCCATTGCATCAGCACAGTATTCCAGTGCTTCCTTGCATGATAAATCCTGGAGGAGCAATTCAAGTGCATTATCTAACATAGTCGTTACCTCTCTCTTCTCGGCAATCTTTCAGTAAAAGTATTCATTCAATCTTCATCCTTGATATTAATCTTAAGGGTTTAAATCAAGAAAACAATCCTACATAAGTAGGGGAAGCAATTTTTCTTCTGTTGATTTTCGACAGAACTATCGTGTTTCTTTGATAACTAATATCATGCGGCTAACAGGAAGGATTGTTGCCAAAAGCGGCTTCTCTGAAAAGTACAACTTTCGCCTCAGTCTCCCTAAGGAGGGAAAGCAATTTAAGGCTTTTTTAGGAGAAGCTTTCTTTGTCTTTCGGG
>JALHSV010000635.1 GCA_022865525.1 Thermodesulfovibrionales bacterium | reverse complement strand
ATTGTGATAGAATGTCTTTAATAGAATAAAGGTAAACCGGAATAGGGTATAAGAAAATTAAACCTTTAAAGGGAGGATAAAAAATGATTATTAAATCCAAATTATCAATTGTGATATCAGTTATTGTCCTTGTATTAATTCTGCTACAACTGAAAGCCGCTGAGGTTGAAAAAGGGAAGGCCACATATGTCGGCTCTGAAACATGCAAATCCTGTCATCAGAAGTACTATGAGGGCTGGAAGAAGACGCTCCACAGCAGGATGGAGCAGCAAGTCATCAAGGAAGGGCCGGACAAAACGGTATTGGGTGATTTTTCCATTACCAATCCCAATCTGACATTTACTTTGAATGATGTGAATATGCTTGTCGGCAGCCGGTTCAAACAGCGTTATGCAAAAAGTATTGATGGAGAATACTATCTTCTTCCGGCACAATGGAATGTGCAACAAAAAGAGTGGGTTCAGTATAAGCCAAAGAAGGACTGGTGGGCTGCAGCGGCTATTTATCCTGAAGACTGGGACAAACGCCCGTATTCAAAATTATGCAGGGGATGCCATTCCACCGGGATGGATGTAAAAACAGGCAAGCCAGCTGAGCAGAATATTGCATGTGAAGCATGTCATGGTCCAGGAAGCCTTCATGTAGAACAGGGCGGGAAAGGGCATATTGTGAATCCGGTTAAGCTTAACCGTGAGAATGCTGCCATGGTCTGTTTCAGGTGTCACATGAGCGGTCGCCCTCCCAAGGGAGATTTTGAAAAATATGCATGGGCGGTTGGATATAAGCCTGGAGAGGATTTAAAGCAATACTGGGTTTACGATAAGCCGAAGGGTGAAAATTCCTATGAATTCTGGGCAGGAGGCTATGCAGCAAAAAACCGTGTTCAGGGTAACACATTTATTCAAAGCAAGATGTACCGGGAGGGAATGAACTGCTTCACCTGCCATGATCCGCACAGCAGCCGTCATATTACCTCTCTGATAAAATCCGGAGATACTAATTCTCTCTGTTTATTGTGTCATGGTGAAAATTCTCATCATGCTGTATATAAGTCCTCGATATCGGAACACACCCATCATAAAGCTGATAGCGCTGGCAGCAGGTGTATCGAATGTCATACACCAAAAACCGGTATGAATGCTGTGAAATGGGATGCTCGGGATCATACCTTCAAATTCATATCGCCAATGGAAACAATCAAAGCTGGGACACCAAATGCTTGTAATAATTGCCACAAGGATCAAACACCTGAATGGGCACAAAAAACAGTAACAGAATGGTTACTGAAATAATCTAATGAAGATTTTGCATTTTGGGAAGGAAAGATAGGAAAAATCAAATGAATTTTTAGCGTGACAATTTGCCGGTCAGAAGACTATTGAATAGTGAGAATTATGTTGTTCTCGTCGAGGCGGACTATTGTAGGCTTGAATCCTTTCAGTTTGTTATCTTCAACATAACTGTAACAGAAGATGATGATTTTGTCTCCGACAACGCCTTTTCGGGCTGTGGGGCCGTTTAAACAAATCTCGCCTTTCTTACCCGGTATCACATAGGTTTCGAACCGTTCCCCATTGTTCAGATTACTGATCATCACCTGTTCATACGGGAGTATTCCGGCCTTTTTGACTATGGCTTCATCTATGGTAATACTGCCCTCGTAAGAAAGATTCGATTCAGTAACCGCAGCAATATGGATCTTTGCCCTGAGTATACAGCGTAACATGATCTTCTTCTCCGACCTGTTATTCTATTATTTTCGGCACCCGGTAGAATTTTTCAGTAT
>JALHSV010000093.1 GCA_022865525.1 Thermodesulfovibrionales bacterium | reverse complement strand
TTCTTTCTGGCTTGTTCTATGGCTTGGATGTAGAGTTTGAGGGTGTTCTCGCAGACCTTTGAGATGTTGATGCCTAGTTCGTGGGCCCTTTCGAGTATTTCCTTGTCGAGTAGAATGCTCACTTTCTTCTTCATCTCACGTTACCCAATTCGCTATGCGTATATGTACGACATATAAGAGTTGTCAATTGACAGTCTAGGCCTTGCGATATGATATCGCACTCTCCTGTCTTCTTTTCTCTGGGCATTTGGCTACGATGTCTGGTTTGGCCCAGTGCTCGCAAGTGAACCCGTCTATCGTGCAACGTCTACAGAGCTTTAGATGCCAGTTCTTTTCCAGGTCTTGATCGGAGTAGGGGCAAGCATACTGACTCACGGTTTAGTATCTCCCTCATGTGTCAGTTTAGGCATACCTAGTATGCTTGTAGGCATATCAGGTATGCTTGGAAGCATAATCTTTGGACTTTCGCGTGTGTGTGTGTCCCCTATACTCTCTCTCTCTCTTCTTCTACCCCCCCTTACGCTATCCCCCCTGGCGTGTTCGGGGGAACCATCGGGGCTTTCCGCCCCTAATGGATGGTTCCCCCATTCCCCCTCCACTGGCGTTTGAGGATTGTCTTCATTTTTATCTAGTAAGGTACACACACACGCGTCGAGTATGGACGACTGTGATTCTTCATTTACTTCTGGTTGGGGATTGGCCAATTTCAAACATGTTTGTTCAGTGTAGTAGGGCATGAGTTCATGGTGGATATTGAACATCTTTGTTTGCTTGTCGAAGGTGATGTATCCTCGTATCTGCATTAATCCAGTCTTAGCGGTGACAGGTCTATCATCAGCGTGTAGGAATTGTGCTACGTTGCCTGTGTTGCTGCTGGCTCTTCTGCTAGTCCAGCTTGAACGGTTTATTGTCGCTGGTCTTCCAAGGTATCTGACAACAAACCTGGGTTCATTACTTCCCCAGCAGTCTACCCATTCAAATTTGAGGGTTTCATAACTGGCTTTCCAGAGTGGGCGAGGGAGATCCCAGAGGAACTTCATAAACTCCTGGCATTTTCTGAGGCTTGGAGAGCTGGTCTTGCGCCTGAGTTTGGGTTCAGTGGTGAAGGATCGGAAGACGTTGCTAGCGTGGTCTTCACAAAAGTTATTACTACCTTCTGATATACTGTCCAACACCAACATTTCCTTTTTTTGATTGAAACAATAGAGCTAATTAAACTATGGGTTATCATCCTAACAGGTTGATACTCTGCAAATTTCCATCAAAGTCATCATCCTTTGAGGTTGATGCCCTAAATCAGTGTCGAATTTCAGTGATTTTGCCTTGAATAGCATAGAAGGAAAAGCGGGGGGGGGAGAGCTGTCAAGAGTTCTACAACAAAATTCCCAATCGTCAGGCCATACAGACGCATAATACATAGCCAAAGAAGAAAAAGAGGGGAAGAGCTCCTGGACATTGGCCAGGTGCTGAACCGACACTGACGTATGCAACTCACTGGCCTTGTCTATGAGCTCTTTAACAGTTCCCTTGTTTGCTTGGGCCAGGATCCATTCTAGTGCGTCTTTGAATCCTCGGATGTAGTCGATGTTTTTCCAGAGTTTTTCTTTCTGATTCAAGTTGTTCTTACCTCACTGTTGCTGTACCTTATGTTACTACAGTGTGACAATATGCGGTAGTAAGCCATATATAACTTGTGGTCAGGGTAATATGGAAGAGAATGGAGCCGAAAAGAGCAAATGAGAAAGAAAGTTAAAACCAGCATAGCTTTAGACCCAGATATGATCACATGGATTGATTCCCAAATCAAAACCAAGAGATTTGCAAATCGGTCACATGCTATTGAGTATGCGCTGCAGAAACTTAAGGAATCTTGAAAATCTATCGTCGACAGCTAATAGAAGGCAGAAGGAGTATGCCTTGAGTATGCTCCAATATGCTCAGAGTATGCTTTTTTATACTTGGAACGCTGAAAGAGAGAATCATGCGCAAACTCACATTCTCAGTTGGATTGATCCTCCTGATAGCCTTCTCCATTTTCTCTCCCCTCCAAATCCTGAAAATCGAAAGCGCCAATGCTCAGGTCACGGTTCCAAAAACCTATGTCCAGACAGTCAATGATCCATATATTGACCATACTGACGCATGGGATAACTTCACTGTTGGCCTGGATCCTGATTCTCTGGCCCTGATCAATAATGGTTCTGACAGTTCTTTTACAGCTTATTGTAAGAGGGTTGGAACTGACGCCTGGGGTGATTGCATTGCCAGGCAGGGATACCTTTCTCATGGTCCAGGCTACTGCAGGGATTGGGACAACAAAATCATCAAGCCAATGGTCAGCTATCCGTATATTCCTGCCGATGTTGGAAATGATCAGATTATCCTCCAGGCAACAGCGAAGCATTCAGCTCCGATATGGTATGGCAATCTTGCTCCTCCTTGGTTAGCTCCACAGGGGCCAACCATTGGGGCCACAATCATGCTATTCTTTAACGTGTATGTCCATGACAATGAGAATGGAGGAGAAAAATGGCTTTTCAATTATCATGAACCAGACCCCTGGGGAGGTCCAGACGTGTTCCTCCTGGAGATCTTCATAACCAGATGGGTTGTTTGGTTTCCTCCTTTTACGACTATTTTTGCATCTGTCCCTCCTGGAAATGGCTTTTTTGAAGGTTTTGCAACTAGAACAACACATGACCAAGACCTACATCTATTTACTCTCCCTTTTGAGATGCCTGAGAATGATCAATGGTATTATTTCCTGTATGATCTGGAAACAAAGATACATGAATCAGCAACCGCGATTGAGCATTGGAGCATAGGCCGACAACAGACTCCAGTTTATACGGTTCTGGGTTTTCAGCTCATGGAGATAGCCATGGGAGTCGAAACCATCGGAGGATCCTGGACGTTCCAGTTTGGAGACATCAGCTTAACTGACATGAGATGGGGATCGGGATCAGCTTATCAAAATTCAGCGGCATGTGAGCTGAAAACTAGAGTTGATGGAGTCCAATCAATCCCCAGGTTAAATGAGGTTATTGGCTATCCGAATCCTTTGAGGCCGTACATGACATACACTCAGTCAGCTTTGGATTCAGACATTAACGATGACGGTTACGTCAATGCAAAAGACTCCATTAGGTTGGGAACCAAATTTGGATCAAGAGAATCTGATGCTGATGGGAGTCCATCATATCCCCGTTGGGATTACACCTGTGACATAACGAAAGACGGGTTCGTGAACGCTATGGATGCAACTAGGCTTGGAGCAATGTTTGGACAAACTGGAACTTATCAAACAGGTTTAGGAACCATAGAGGTTTGGATGCAGGAGAGTGGCCCATATCTACCAGATCCGTATCCTGGATATACTGGCCCTCCCTGGCTATGGCCACGAACTGTTCCTTACACAGCTCACTACTACATGGAGCTTTGGGACGTCATAGATTGGCCTAGTCACATATCCGCATCAATAAACTACATGGTAAACTACATGGGAGAGGCAATTTTCTACAATGCTACAACCCTGAACCAAACAGGAATATGCCTCTATGCCTATGACTATCCAATACACGATTAGGCACTGTTAGAAAACATATATCCATCATCTTTCATTTGCTATCTAGGTGACAGGAATGACCACGCGAAGATGGGTTGCCAGAATCTTCGGCTATGGCGTTCCAGTAGTTCTTATACTGATATTCATTATTGCCAATGAGATCCACTGGCCTAAACAGTTACTAGCTAGTAGTGGCTTTGCTCTTGGGTTCACGATCATGTTTCTCTTAATACCTCTTTTCATAACAATTGTCTTGGATGGTGAGATTCCCTCAAAATCAGATCCTTCTTTTCCTGAGTCTCCACCCAAAGATGATCAGGGCCAGGAAGGATAAGATTGCTCTGCATTGACAAAACCCTACATGAATACACGATGAATAGATCGCTGTACCTGAGGAGTCTGCGGAGTAACGGTTCAAGTCGTTTAGACTTGCTTTCATGCCCCCACTGTGCAAAACCCATAGACTTGCTGATATGTTCCTTCTGCCAAAAGCCCATTCATGTAGGTGACAGAATCGTTAGCAAGCAGTCGCATTATCACCGCATTGTTCTTCACGCACGTTGCGGAGCTTCAAAGTATGATAGAGACGACAGCAAAGAGAAAATCTGAACCCTCAAAAGAACATATGCCTGTCGTTCAGAAGTGCGTCATGGAGAATTCCAACTCGGCAAACGGACTTAATGGATACCGATTCAAGAAGCCTATCTGACTATGCCAATGGAGTAAGCCTTGAAGATATTGTCAAGCGTTATCCGTCTATACATACAAAGATAGACTTAACCAACCGTATGAGGCTAGGCCTCATCATACTGGAGTTGTGTATGAGTGTAGATAATAGCAGGAGGTATTCCCTGAACTTTTCAGAGAACAAGTTAGAGGCAAAACAATGAAAACAATGGTGTTTGAACATCAACCCTTTAGGTTGATGGTTGTGCGTGTCATTACAACTTTTTTTCCAGAGTTCCCGTCCTCTGGCCAGAGATCCGAGCTCAAAGGTAAACCATGCCCCTCCCTTTTGCTATCGTTTGGCCTAGCCTTGTGAGTCAAGCTTTCACCTTCCCCATGATCTCGCTTACTCCCTGGATGGCCCTGGCCCTGAGATCCCCAACCCAGTTGGGATTGTAATAGTTGGCCATGAAAACACTAGTCCCGATTCTGCCATGTAGAAAGTCAATCTCCTGGGGCTTCAGATACTTGGTCATGAAACTGGCGTGGATCTCTCTGATATCAGAGAATCGGATCTTGGATGTCCCATGTCTTTTGACTCTTAGTTGTAAGCAGAACTTAGACGGTAGTTCATTGCTCTCAGAGATCATCTTGATAAGCTCCACTGGAACGAAACTGATAAAGGCCTTTTTGCTATTTCGGATAAACGTCTCTTTGAATCTGAAATGCTCCAGAGTCATTGAACCCTCTTTGTAATACTCTCCTAGTTTTCCTTTCTTTGACAGCTCCACGATCAGATTGAAAGAGCTGACCGCTTCTCCCAATCTCAGGCCTGTGACAGAGATGAAGTCCATGAACTCTGAGAGTTCAGGGAGATCTCTCTTGACCTGGGAGATCCAGGAGAACATCTCCTCTGGATCCTGGCTTTTGGTTAGCCTATCAATCATCAAGTCATCTGAGCTCTTTCCCTTCCAATCTATCCCGAAACTCTTGAGCATCGTCTTGTATTCATCATAGATGCCCAGGAACTTGGAGAGAGAGCTTAAGGCCTTAACCACGTTTGCCCGAATCGTCACTCTCAGATCTCTGACCTCTGTAAGATCCCTGGCCAGGAGACAGTGAGAAAACCTCCTGGAGTAATTGACGTAATCCCTGACAACTGAAGGCTTATGATTCCTCAGTAGCCATTCACGGAACGCCTCCCAATCAATCTGACCCTTACTTAGTCCTGGGGCGTTGGCAATCCTGGGTTCAAATCCCAGCGACCCCACCACAGAACCTTCTTTGCCGAAAGAAGCTTCACCAAGAAAGGCTTGTTCTTTCTTTCTGGCTTGTTCTATGGCTTGGATGTAGAGTTTGAGGGTGTTC
>JALHSV010000092.1 GCA_022865525.1 Thermodesulfovibrionales bacterium | reverse complement strand
TGAGAGATTTAATGTCATTACGAAGGTCTTTCTCAAGCTCCTTGAGAAAGAGAGACGAGTGCAGCCATTTAAAGCGCTTTTTATATTGTGTCTCATACCCCTTATAGACCTCTTCCGCTTTTTTCTTGAAATCTGCTTCGGTGCGAAGAGGTGAAATATGGCAGACCTTCGTATCCTCCTCCTCGTCGAAGATATTCACAGTGACACACATGTCATCCGCATCTTCATCAAAAAAACGGGAGTCAAGCATCTCAGGGTCCTGTGTACCAATTGGCAAAGGTTTGCCATGATCTATGGCGTGGAGATAAACGTAATTCCGCAGGATATGCCGCTCCACGGACAAAAGAAAAGACTTTCCGCTGCTTTCAAGACGCTTGAAAAGGTTTGTGCGGCAGAACCCCATAAGCCGCTTGCCGGCGCGTGAAAGGTCTTGCAGGATTTTCGCCTCGACCGGAGTCGGCGGTTCATGAGGAGTCTCGGCGATATAGTTGCCAAGGCCATATCTCGGCAGGTTGAGCCCGTTAATGGTATCAACGACATCCGGCGCATAGAGACGGGCGTACTGATCGGACGAATTGCTGTCATCGATTTTAAACTTCACTGTCTTGGGCTTTCTATCCGGGAAATATGAGCGGGTTCCGTCTTCAAAGGTGAGAAATTTGCGGCCTTTTGCAGGGTCGGTCTCCGCGTAGTTTTCCTGGATGAATGTTCTCGTACGTCTTACCATGTAAAGCCGCATGAGGTCGCGCCAGTCATCGGGATACTCGCTTTTTTCAAATGCAGCAAGAGATCGCACAGGGCATTGATGTCTCCGTATGAACTCAGTCTCTCCTAATTCACGGAGCTGTCTCTCAGGCCGAATACCCAAATCTTTATCTTCCTGCACAAAGAGCCTGAGCTGACTGGTAAGATCGCCATAGTTTTTATTATATGGGGTTGCCGACAGCAGAATGCACTGACTCTCATTTTCCTGAATATATTCATGGATCGCATGATATCGTTTGCCTTCACGATTGCGGAGGTTATGACTCTCATCTATTATGATCAGACGATATCTGCGCAGGTCAGGCAGTTCATTGATTACCCGCGTGATGGAAAGTACCTTTGCCCGCATACGATAGTGATATACATAGTCTTCCCACATCTTGACAAGATTTTTCGGGCATATAATGAGCGTTTCAAGGCCAAAATCATCTTCAAAAATACGTGCAATGGCGGTTGCCATAAGGGTCTTCCCGAGTCCTACAACATCACCGAGTAAGACACCGCCCCGCTTATGGAGATGATGAGCTGCAATTTTTACGGCAGCCGTTTGGAACTCGAATAGTTTTTTCCCAAAATCTCGTGGTATCTGGAATTCTGAAAGTCCGGCGCGAGCCTCCTGCGCAAGGTGATAGGCCATTTTTATATATATGTGATAGGGTGGAATCAGGTCTTCACGCGCCCAACTCTCCTTAATAATTTTTACTAATTCTTCTGAAATATCAATGCACCAATTATCATTCCACCGGTCCTCAAACCATTTTGCGAGCTTATTGCAGGCGTCATGATCAAGAACGTCAATATTTAGTTCGCCCTGATATGAAAGTCCGGCAAGAGTTAGATTGCTGCTCCCGAGATAGCCTGTAGTGGGGTTATTAGGATCAGGCCGAAAGAGGAGATAAAGTTTTGCGTGTAGTGGATGTCTGAGGAACAACTTAACAATGACTTTTTTAGCCTTAATTTGTGCTGCGAGCTTTCGGAGGCCTGCTTCATCTTCATTGGTGGGAATTCCATATGTCAATTGTTCCCGGAACTCCTCAGCCAATTTCTTCTTTATCCGGAGGGCTGTTTGGTTGTCAATCTCTTTGTCCTGTTTTATGAGACTTAATGCAGATAAGAGTTCTTCCTGTGGAAGTT
Organism: Thermodesulfovibrionales bacterium; assembly: GCA_022865525.1. Classification (GTDB taxonomy): domain Bacteria; phylum Nitrospirota; class Thermodesulfovibrionia; order Thermodesulfovibrionales; family SM23-35; genus JALHSV01. The sequence continues at coordinate 120 of JALHSV010000092.1, read as the reverse complement.
TCTGCATTCCCACAAGAAGACGACAGCAATTTCCTTTACCACCTGACCACTTTTCTATAGAGGATTCAAGTTGTTTCCATCCACGGAGATTGAAATATCCTACGCAGAAATCAGCACGAT
>JALHSV010000634.1 GCA_022865525.1 Thermodesulfovibrionales bacterium | reverse complement strand
TTCCGAGGAGTGCTGCATTTTCCCTGTCATACCAAACCTCATAATCAAGGATCTTCATCTGCGGATATCTCTTTTTCATTTCATCCAGAAAAACTTTTTCATCCTTGCAATGTGGACATCCGCTCCCCCAGAAAAAATGTATAACAAATGCACGATTTTCAGGCGAAGATTTATCGTCCGCAGATTTTTCCTCATCTTGATTGAGGGCAGGAGAATAATTTTCTTTGCTCGTTGAGATTTTATGAGGGGTCGAAGCCGGTGCTTTTATTGACGTAGGCACTGTCCCTGAATGCTTTTTCATCTCCTGAACAGGAGATGAAAAAGCATTGGTATCCAATGAAGGATCAGTACACTCCTTGACGCTCTCGGCATCCGGCCCGCAGATTCCTTCCTGCTGATTTGCCTCGAAGGAATAGGCCGAGGTATGGATGACAAGGAAAAAGAATAATAAAAACTTAAGCATGGTTTATATATTATAAGGATTATGTGCTGAGTCTTAAAGAGCTGATACGGGAAGCCGGGTCGGTCGAGAAGAAAGAGGCTTTACGCTTCGGTCTTATGATCCCGGTTATCAGAGGTGGCAATCATGTGCTTCCACTGATCTGTCCATGCTTTATGAAAAGCAGTTTGTCTGCAAGCCGTTCTGCCTGGGCGGTATCATGCGTGGTAATGACGATGGTTGATCTGCCTTCTTTCTTCAGCTTCTGGATAATCTCTTCGATGATTTCGGTATTTTTCTGATCAACTGATGCTGTCGGCTCATCAAGAAAGAATATATCCGGTTTGATGACGAGTGCACGTGCGATACCAAGTCTCTTTGTCTCACCACTCGAGAGTGTCAGGGCCTTCTGGTTTTTCTTTTGAAGCAGGCCTACAAAATCGAGCGCATTTTCTGCCCTCGAAGTAATATCGTTTCTCTGCAGGTTCCTTATGTTCAGGCCATAGACGACATTCTTATAGACAGTTGTATTAAAGACGCCGATTTTTGGCAAGAGAAGGGTAATCCTTCTCATCAGTGGAATGTCCTTTATAACCGGCTTGCCCTCAGAATAAAAATTTATATCACCTGAATCGGGCGCTTCGAGAAGGGCACATATCCTGAGGAATGTCGATTTACCGCTTCCATTCGGGCCCATAAGGGCGTAAATCCCACTGCTATTGAAAGTGAACGAACAGTTTTTCAAAACGGCATCACTGCTGTAACTTTTCGAGATGTTTGAAACAACTAATTCAAGACTCATCGTATTGTTTTGACCATTCCTTTTCTCTGAATGAGATGCAACCCTATGTTGATCAGGAGAGAGATAATTAAGAGGATTATGCCGAGGGCAAGTGCAAGCTCGAAATTTCCTTTATCGGTCTCAAGGGCAATGGTCGTAGTCATTACTCTGGTATATCCTGCGATATTCCCTCCGACGATGAGGATGGCGCCAACCTCGCCCATGGCCCTGCCGAGCCCTGCAATGACTCCGGACAGAATTCCGTAACGGGCCTCTTTTATGACAGTCAAGGCCGCCTGGAAGGGCGTTGCCCCGAGTGTTACAGCAGCCTGTCTGATTATCGGATCAACACTGATGACGGCGGAGTGACAGAGGGAAGTAACGATGGGAAATACAAGAATTGTCTGTGCCGTTATCATTGCCGAAGGAGTATAGAGCAGGGCCATAAATCCGATAGGCCCCCTCCGTGAGAGCAAAAGATACACAAAGAGTCCGACGACAACCGGAGGGAGGCCCATGAAGGTATTCGAAAGGCTTATAATAAATCCCCGGCCTCTGAATTTCTTCAGACCAAGGATTGAGCCTGCAGGAATACCAAGGGATGAGGCGATGACCAGTGCAATTCCCGAAACTTCCAGGGAGAGGAGAATAATGCTGAGCAGTTCCCGATCGAGCTGAACGATAAGGGAAAAGGCCTTAATGAAACCTTCTAAAATCGAATTCATACTATAGGTCGATATGCATTCTTAATTTTGTCATGCTGAACTTGTTTCAGTATCTTTCATAATCAAGAAGATATGAGACCCTGAAATAAATTCAGGGTGACAGAGAAAGATTTTTTGAGAAGCCTATTTATAGATAGTTTCGAGTGCAATCTACTTTGCATTCGGGATAAACAATTGATTCCCATTCTTATCTTTGAATGACGCTATAGTCTCCTGTCCCTCTTTCGAGATGAGCCAGTTGATAAATTCCATCGACTCTTTGTATTTAACATGCTTGTGCTTTTCAGGATTAAC
>JALHSV010000633.1 GCA_022865525.1 Thermodesulfovibrionales bacterium | reverse complement strand
TTCGATGATCCTTCTTATTGCCGGATAGAGCTGATCGGAAAACTGGATAACAAAAAAGTATGACCATTCACTTTCAAGGGCACTTGATATTTTGGCATATGTATCTTTTGAAATTTCTCTCATCCTCTGTTTTCTGATGAATGCAGAGACCATTTTGGGATAGGTCAATATGGATGTGGCTGCTACAGAGGCTTCATCGAGCATTTTGTTGACCGTATAAGATCCCTCTTCATCCAAATACCGTTTGACCATGGCACTGCTGTCGAAGTAGATCATCTTCGTTCCTCAAGAATAATCTCTGACGCCGGCTTTCCTTTGACCTTAATCGGCTTAAAAGGAGTCAGTTTACCCTTTTTTAGGGGGAGTCTTATCATTCCCCGCTTTGCCAGGCCTGCGAGCTTTTCCCCGATACTCGCAGTGTCCTCAACCGCGTCAAGATTATGGAGTACGGCTATTGGCACACCTCTGTCAGTGACTACTATGCTGTCGCCTTTCCTGGTCAGGCCAAGATAATAGGTCAGTTTATTTTTCAGCTCCTTGATCCGTCGGGGAATAAGGATGTATTGTTTTGATCTCTTTGCTACATCGCTTTTCAGCTTCTTCAATATCATACAGCGATTGCAGGTTCATCCAGAACTCAGGGCCAGTATTCAGGAAGAGCCCGATTTTAATAGCAGTTTCAGCTGTGATGCCACGGTTACCTCTGATGATCTGCCCGAGCCGTGTCGGCGATAGGCCCGTTTCCTTGGCAATCCGGTAAACAGATATCCCCATCGGTACCAGAAACTCTTCCTGTAAAACCTCTCCTGGATGAATGTTCTTTAATTGTCTCATCTTTGCGCTCCTTTAATGATAATCGGTTATCTCAACGTTATGGGCGCTTCCGTTTTGCCATTCAAAACAAATACGCCACTGGTCGTTAATGCGAATGCTCCATTGCCTTTTCCTATCGCCCTTTAAAGCTTCGAGCCTGCTGTTTGGAGGGACTCTCAAAGTTTCAAGTGTCACCGCAGCCGCAATCATTCTAAGTTGTCGTCTTGCCAGGTTGTGAAGATTCATGGGGAGCTTGATCCTCTTTGAGAACTTCCCCCGCAATATTAATTCCGTTTCCTCGTCCCTGAAAGACAATATCATATAACGATATTATCACTGATCGACAATAAATGAAAATAGATGGAATTTGGTGGGGTTGGATGCGGCAACCAGTCAAAAAGCATCCTGAGAGAGTTTAGCTAAAAAGCTTTAACATGAAGTGGTCATTCATTCCACTTGGGGTCACCTCACGAAATGGAAAAAATCGTACGCCAAAGAAAAGGATATCTCTGAAAAGGCTCTTATGTCGTTGCAATCCTGATCAGATACGAGGGCAGGTTACTAATTACCTACTGATTGCAAGACACGGATTTATCGGAATTGCGCACGGTTGTGACTTTCTGGATGATTTGATTTGGGGGCTCATCATTTCGAGGTGAAAGAGATATCATTAAGGAGAAGCTCGTTCGTACTGCTTATAGGGAGAAAGAAAGACAAGTCTTAAATTGCTCAAAATCTCTATTTCTATGTGGACTGTGCATTTAGATCTACAAATTAGGAGATGCATAGAAGAGGATGAAAGTCAGCGAGCATGTTCGAAAGAATTGTATTCAAAAATATTATAGATATGGATGGCTACGTAGAATACTTATCGATTCGTATCCCGCACTCCATGTATATGGTATAGTTAGGTATGATAAGGCCGATTCTTGTTGTTGAGGATGATAGGAAGATATCCAAGGTCGTAAAGGTTTATCTTGAGGGTGAGGGTTATCGGGTCATGACTGCTGAAAATGGCAAAGAAGCCCTTGAGGCAGCGCTGAAAGATATCCCGTCTTTGGTGATACTTGATCTTATGCTCCCTGACATATCAGGAGAGGAGGTCTGTCAGGAATTGAGGGAAATCGGTGATTTCCCGATCATTATGGTCACGGCAAAATCCTCCGAAAATGAGCGGGTTGCAGGGTTTGCGCTTGGCGCTGATGATTATGTCGTAAAACCTTTCAGCCCGAGAGAGCTTGTTGCACGGGTCAAAGCCGTCCTGAAAAGGGCTCCCAAACATGAGCTTCATTCTCTTGAACAGATGAGTTTCAACAAGGGAATGTTAACCATTGATGCACGGAGTTATGAAGTGAAGAAAAATGGACTGGCCTTGACACTGACTCCAACCGAGTTCAAGATACTCTCAGTGCTTTCTCATTCTCCGGGAAGAGTTTTTACACGGGGAGAACTTGTTGAAAGTGCCCTTGGATACCAATTCGAGGGATATGAACGGAGTATTGATGCTCATATTAAAAATATCCGTCAGAAAATAGAAGACGCCCCGAGGAGCCCGCTCTTTATCAATACTGTCTATGGAGTAGGATATAAGTTTACCGGAATACGGGATGATAAAAAGTCTCTGGGTTAAGTTCCTTATTCTTCTTCTTTCAATTTCGGTCATTTCTCTGTCAGCAGCCTTAACCTTGCGCGGACTCATCATAAAGGATTTTGAGGAGTATCTTGAGGGTGAGACTGAAGACAGAATTTACCGGGTCATGGCGGCAGTCGAGGGATCATACGAACGGTACTCCGGATGGAATGAAGAATCACTCAAAGAGAATGCCGTCTGGGCGCTCCTGCTCGGTTACGAGGTCAAAATACTTGATGCAGAGAACAATGAACTGCTCAGTACAAAGAAGGCGATTGATCATCTTCCCCCTCTCATGCAAAGAAGGATTTCAGCCATTGGAGGTTTCACATCTGGAGACAATCCGCTCGTTTCCGATACTCCTTTCACGAACTACCCGTTATTTTTAGGAGGTGAGGGAATCGGATTCATTGAGATTCGCCCTGTGCTGACCAGGGAAGGTCAGGGCAAAGGGACCATATTCATGATGAGGTCAGACCGGTTTCTTATTCTCGTTATTTTTGTACTGGGGGGGCTGTCTGTTCTCTTAAGTCTTATTTATTCAAAGAGAATGACTGATCCCATCAAGAAACTTACGATCGCTGCAACACATATAAGCGAAGGGAAGATCAAGAGCAGGGTATCTGTAAAAGGGAATGATGAAATCAGCGATCTCTCAAGAACATTTAATATGATGGCAAATAACCTTGAGGTGCAGGAAACCTTACGGCGGAAATTGACATCCAATATCGCCCATGAACTCAGAACGCCTCTGAGTGCCATGCAGGGGGAGATCGAGGGTATGCTCGATGGACTCATGAGGATTGACAGAGAACGGCTGATATCCCTTCATGAAGAAACAAACCGGCTTAAACATATCATTGAAGGAATCGAAGAGCTTTCGAGAGCTCAGGCAAGTGTCCTTGAAATGCATACACAACAAGTTGTTCTCAAACCCTTTCTGATCAATATTAAAGACAGATTTGATAAGTTGTTTTCCGATAAAGGTGTTCAACTCGCATTCGAATGTGATGATACAGCGACTATCAACGCAGACCCTGATAAACTGAGCCAGATCGTTATCAATCTATTGAGCAATGCCCTCAAGGCAACAGAACAGGGCGGCATGGTGCTGATGAAAGCCGGCTCGACAGGAACCGATAGTTTTATTGAAATTACCGACACAGGTGCCGGTATCAAAAAAGAAGACCTGCCTTTTGTATTCGAACGGTTTTACAAAGCTTCCGAAGGGGGACTCGGCCTCGGGCTTACCATAGCAAAGGAACTTGCCGATGCGCATGGAGGGCGCATCGAGGTCCGGAGTGCATACGGCAGGGGCGCAACCTTTATATTCTCCATCCCGAAGTTCACAACATCTTCATAATTCCTTCGCCGCCTCTTCACATTCCTCTGATATCCTGTATATAAATATTAAGAGTCTCATAATAATGACGGCATTAATTTATAAAATCCCTCCTAACCTCCCTTTGCCAAAGGGAGGAATAATACCCCTCTTTGGTAAAGAGGGGTTAGGGGAGATTTTCGCATAAATGTACATTCAATTATGAGACGCTTATTGATAGGAAAGGTGGAAAAATAGGAAAGAGAATGATGGGCAAAAAAATGATGATGAGAGGCCATCAATGCCCGGTAAGATTATAATAGTGAAGGGGGCCATTCGGCCCCCTGATATACGTTCATGAACCGATGATTAAAGCGAATATTGCATGTGCGG
>JALHSV010000632.1 GCA_022865525.1 Thermodesulfovibrionales bacterium | reverse complement strand
GGAACGAATATTTCTATGGACACTGGAATTTCCCTGGTGAAAAACAGGATAAACATCTTGCTATGTTTCCTGAAGAGTTGCCGAAGAGGTTGATAAAGATGTTCAGCTTTGTAGGGGATACCGTGCTCGACCCATTTTTAGGAAGTGGAACAACCTGTCTGGCTGCAAGGAATCTTAACAGGAATTCTATTGGATACGAGATCAATAAAGATTTTTTGCCTGTAATCAAAGAGAAGCTGAATATAGCACAACATCCTGAAGATTTTGCAATAATCATCCAGAAAAAAAAGTCTGTTGATTTTGCAAAGGAAATTCTTACATTACCTTATATATTTAAAGACCCTGTTAAATTCGATAAAAAAATAGATCTGAAAAAACTGAAATTCGGTTCGAAGATAGATCATTCCGACCACCAGAGAGAGACCTATTATTCAGTTAAGAAGATATTAAGTCCTGAGGTATTAATTCTCAGTAACGATTTGAAAGTCAGGCTCATTGGCATCAAAGAAAAACCAGATTTAAACGGGAAAGCACTTCAATTCCTGAGAGAGAAATTAAGAGGAGAAAAAGTATTTATTACATTTGACAGCACCAAATATGACCATCAAGGCAATTTATTGTGCTATCTCTATTTAAAAAACAAAACCTTTATCAATGCCCATCTGATTAAAAATCAATTAGCCCAAGTGGATACTTCTCTCAATTTTAAATATAGAAGCAAATTTATTGATCTGCAGAGTAGAAGCGAGAAAGAGGCTATCGGATGAAAATAAAGCTGACTAATGAGCAAATCAGGAAATCTTTAGAGATTCCGCCGCTATCGTTTCCCAAATATGTTACTCAATTAATCAATCTTGCAAACCAGAATGCACAGGGAACGAGACCGCGAGTTGTTGGTCAACTGACAGATTTAATACAGGAATTTCCCGGAAAAACCTTAAGCGAATGGGAGCAATGGTATCTGCAAAGATATCCTAATGCAATAAATATCGCTAAAGAGAAAATTATATCGATGCTCGAAAACGTCAAGGATGCAATGCGCAAGATCGATGAAGACATGGTCTATGAGTGGGCAAGAGACCTTGTAATTGTCCAGACCTTTATCGGTCTTCAATTTCAGGAGGCAATCTTAAAGAAAGGCGCTGAGATCAAAGGGGTGAGTTACAGGCTTTCTGAGAAAGCAGGGGAATCTCAGGGCATCGATGGTTATATCGGAAATATTTCTGTATCAATAAAACCTGAAACATATAAAACAAAGAAGTCTTTAAGCGAAGAAATACAAGCAAAAATGATCTATTACAAAAAGGTCAAAAACGGTATCGAAGTTGACTACAGTGAGATAGTAGCCTGACCGTGACTACTTACAACCTCCATAAAATCCTCAAGGAGGAACTGAAGAACGGCTCTGCTGATCTTGTTACTCGTCAGTCGGGTCAGATTATTAGAACACGTATCGAAAAAAATCTTGAGAAAGAAAACGATGGTGAGATTATCGCCCTTGATTTCTCAAAGATCGGGATTATTGATTACTCGTGTGCTGACGAGATCATTGCAAAGCTTATTTCACGTCTCCTAAGCGGTGAATACGGAGATTACTATATAATCCTCACCGGGCTGAACGAAAATCAGAAGGAGAATATTGAAGTTGCCCTCGAACGGAAAGAGCTTGCAGTGCTGGCTCAGATGAGAGATGGCAAGAGAGTCCTTCTCGGGAGCCTCAATAATTATCTCAACGAGACCTTGCATCTGATTTTTAAAAAAGGCACAATAACTGCCAAAGAGCTCTCTGAAGCTATGAACCTGGAGGCAAATACAAGCGGTACGCGATTACTGAATCTTCATAAGAAACGCCTTGTGAAAAGAATAGATGAGATACGCAACGGTGGTCGCGTTTGGATATATGAACATATTTCATCCTGAAAGGAAATAGTGATGGACATAATGCTCTCTGTGATCATCGGAATCCTGATTGGAGGAATCTCTGTCTGGTTTATTGCCTCATCTCTCCAGCAAAAAAAATATATGGGACAGATTGCGGGGATACAATCTTCTTATACAAATCAGATAGCCGAACTGAGAGAAAAGGCAAGCGGAGCAGAAGCGAGAATCGAGGAGATCAGGCAGCAGCTTCGACAGAAAGAATCCGAGATAGGCCAGACGAGAGATGAACTTGATACCGAAAGAGAATCGAAAGCACGACTCGAGGAATCCCGCAAGCATCTCAAAGAAGAAATAGAACGATTCCAGGCCATGGAGAGTAAACTCAGTGAAACATTTAAAGCCCTCTCCCTGGATGCTCTCTCCAAGAATTCCGATGAGTTTCTGAAACTTGCGGAGAAAGCGCTGGAGGCTAAGACTTCTGAAGGGAAAAAAGAACTCGAAAGCAAAAAGGAACTTATAGACCAGAATATTGAGGCAATCGGCAAGACGCTGTCTGAAGTTCAGAAAAGAATTGAGGATGTGGGCAGGACAAGCGGGGAAAAATTTTCAGAGGTTACTACTCTGATCAAAAAACATGAGGATGTCACATCAAAACTGAAGGAAACAACCGAACGTCTGAGCCATGCTCTGGCAAGCCCGAAAAAGAGAGGCGAATGGGGAGAGCGAATGGCCGAGGACATCATCAGGCTTGTTGGAATGGTGGAAGGGATCAATTACATGAAACAAAAGACCCTTGAAAGCTCATCCGGCAGACCTGACTACACCTTTTTCCTGCCCAATAACCTGAAGATTAATATGGATGTGAAGTTTCCTGTTGATAATTATATGCACTACCTAAACGCTGAGGCCGAACATGACAGAAAGCGATTCAGGGATGAACTTCTTAAAAATACAAAGGTAATGATCAAACAGGTGACAACCCGTGATTATATCAATCCCTCTGAGAATACCATTGATTATGTAATTATGTTTATCCCGAATGAACAGGTATTTAGTTTTATCAACGAATCTGACACCACGATTATGGATGAAGCACTGAAACAGAAGGTTATTCTCTGCTCTCCGTTTACCCTGTATGCAGTGCTTGCAGTCATTCGGCAGGCTGTCGAAAACTTCAACCTTGAAAAAACTGCTTCTGAAATACTCAAACTGCTCGGAGAGTTTTCCAAACAATGGAATGCGTATAAAGAAAAATTCATGCTCATGGGAGAAAGATTGGATGCTGCAAAGAAGGAGTATGATACCCTGATAACAACAAGGACGAATATGCTTGAAAGACCTTTAAAGAAAATAGAGGACTTGAGAGGACAGAAAGCCATAGACCTGGAAGAACAGCTCAAACTTGACGAAGCGCCTCTACTCTGATAAGTTCTTTTCAATCAAGCAATGCAGAGAATTGCATAACCTAAAAAAGTATTTGACTTATGATTCAAGCAGGCATATATGCATAAAAACCTTCACAAAGCAGGATTTGGGTATATATGGTTATTAAGGCGTGCAGTATAAAAATATGAACTTCACTGGATATAACATGTCTTACAATGGTGCTGCTGGTAAAGCTTTTTCTGCACATATGCCTATCTATATTCCATTTTTTGGGATACTATATACAGGAATTTCATGCAACAGGAAGTTATACATTTTGAAAGGAGGGTATTATGTCAGAGAAGCTCAGTCATGAGGAGTTTGTAAAGAAAGCAATTGTGAGTTTAAGAAAGGAAGGGTACAAGGGAATCCACAGCGTCTATTCGGGGTTTAATGAGGCATGCAAAAAATATTTTGATGGTGAAAACCCTGTTGAGGTGACAAGCAAATTAGCCAGTGAAGGGAAAATCGTTATACGGCCGGTAAAAGGTGGGGTAATGCTCTACCTGCCCGAGGAAGCACCTGCCTCAAAAAGTTCAGCTGACGAGGCCTTGAAGAAGATGGGTATTGGATGATACCATAGTAGTTTGATTACAGGGTTCTGTGCTGGGGAGCAGCCTCTAAACCTAAAGATTTGAGCCATTCGATGCTCTCTTTTTTCATGGCTTTTGCATTATATCCATGCCAGAGCTTCCTTTCCCTGGGAAATTCAACGAGGACATCCTTGAACTTCCTGAATGCCCCCTTTCCATTCAGTGCTGAGGAGAGCTCTTCTTTCAGCAGCGGATCCTCGACAGTACCAATAAAATCATTTATCGATTGGTAAGCAACATAAGATCCCCGCTCAGGGATACGAATATACCGTCCACTGTCATCGAGAAGAATTTCCAGAACCATTTCCATCTCGTCCGTCATCCAGTCAGGAATTTCGGGTTCTTCATCAAATTCTATATATTCAATATCATCTGCTATTTCATCGTACTCATCATCATACAATCGCGCTTTCATTTCGCGGACTATTTCCTCTGAAAAAGTCATTACTTCCCCGGTCTCCAGATCCAGGAAATAGTCGAAAGTATCCCTCACCACATCTTCCATAGCTTTCTGGATCTCGCCAAAATCTACTTCAAGTCTTTTCATCTGAAAGCTGCCAGAAGAAAGCATTTTTTTCGCAAGCCAGTCTCCAGTCACATACTCTGCAAAATTCTTCTGACCACCTGCGAAATATGGCAGGAATTTTTTCCCTGATATCCGGCCAAAGCACCATGTCCCTGACTTTCAGTTCGAGCAACATTAATGCTTCTCTGTCCATTCCCCGTATTTCCGGGTCGGATTCTTTTCTATAAAAACATTCCTGTCCCTTAAGATATGGGCAGATATTACACACATTATCCGCCTCTGAAGCTACCTCTATCCGTTCACCGGTCCCAGCTCTTTTCAGGATCTCTCTAAGATTTGCTGTAAATTCCGCACTATAACCCTCACCTCTGAAGAAATGAAGGCAGATGAGGTGATGCCCCCTCAGTTTTAATGCGGGGCCGTTCGTTATCATTGGATGTCCTGCACGGTATTCTTGAATCTATGGTCTTATGACCAAGGGATCGGCTATCCCAGCCTCTTGAAACCCCTTTGCCCTGAACACGCAACTATCACACCGGCCACAGGGAATCAGATTTAAGATTTGAGATTTAAGATTTGAGATTTTTGTTTTATAGATTTGATCTTTGACCTTCGACCTTTGACCTTTTCTTGTCTGCGGGTCATAACAGCTCCACGTCAAAGAGTAATCAAGTCCCAGTTCCAGACCTTTTTGAATGATTTCCGATTTTTTTAGTGCGATGAGAGGAGCATGTACTGTAAATCGGATTCTGCCCTCGACAGATGCCTTTGTAGCAAGATTTGCCATGGTCTCAAATGCTTTGATGTATTCGGGCCTGCAATCAGGATACCCACTGTAGTCAACTGCATTTGCGCCGATGAAAATATGTGCTGCCTCAAGGACCTCAGCCCATCCAAGAGCGAAGGAGAGAAAGATGGTGTTCCGGGCGGGGACATAGGTGACAGGAATGAAGGATGAAGGTTGAAGGATGAAGGTTGTTTTTGGTACTTCCATCTCCGATGTCAACGCAGACCCGCCGATATCTCTCAGGTTGAATCGGATGACAAGATATTTTTTCACACCGAGAGATGAAGCAACCATACGTGCTGATTCAAGTTCTCTTCCATGCCGCTGGAAATAATCAAAACTCAGGGCATATAACTCATACCCCTCGTTTTTTGCGAATGCGAGGGTCGTCGAGGAATCAATCCCCCCGCTCAGGAGAACAACTGCCCTTTTCGGGTTAACGGATATCGTCTGCGGTACCTTCTTGCCCATCCGGTCCGGTGCTCAGAAGGAGGAAAGAATAATCGTTATACCGGTAAATATAAGGATGTCCCCACGGATCTGATTGTTGAGATATAGTATCCAGTGTTTCAGGATAGGAGAGATGTTCAAATTTGTAAGCTGCTATCCTGAACCGCAGGTCATCGACAGCCTCTGAAGCACGGAATCTCTCAAAGACATGATTCGATTCAAAGAAAACAGAAAAAAGTGACAGGATAACTGCGGCAGCAATGGCGAATACAGGGAGATACGGATGATTTATGAATGATTTTTTTGCTTCCGCAGGGTATGTCTCTGTAATAACCGGTAAAACCTCTTTCGGTTCGATGATACCCTTTTCCATAAGTGAAACAAGGGTTTTCGAAACACCAAAATCATCCTTTCCACTTATATCTATGATCGTGCTGACATCATTTTCTCCATCAACCAGGAAGAGGATATCTCTTTCTTCTTCTGAGAGTTCCGATACATCATCAGTCTTTTTCCCGAATACCATATCGAGTGTTATCTTCCCCTCAATGAGGGTCCATTCATCAACTATCCTCAACCCTTCCATGAGCAGATGCTGTGTATCAATCGATATAGGAATATCCTTGTCAACAGGGATAGCCTGAGGCGTGAACTCATAGGTTCCCTCTTTCCAGCTGAATATCTGAATAATGGTTTCCTTTATCTGTCCTATCAGGATTTCCTCTATATCTTCTTTTTTTACGATACCCTTTCTCACGAGGAAGTTCCCGAGTCTGAGATTCGATTTTTGTTGCTCCTCAAGCATGCCCTGCAGTTCTTCTTCTGTGAAAAGGCCTTTTTTCGCGAGGATCTTACCAAGGCGGTTCGCTTCTATTCTCCTCTTTGATTCCGCACCTGCAATATGTCCATCAATAAACAAAAGCCTTATCTTGTCCAGTTTTCCTTCAAGATTCAGGACACCTGTCTTTCGCTGGAAAAAAATCAGCTGAAGAATATCAGCAAGGCCGAAATCCCTGAGCGATCCCTCTAAAGCCAACCTTTTGCAAGCCTCCTTCTTGTTGCTGCATTCGATATGAGATATACCGTAATCAAAAGAACTACTGAGCTTATGTTAAGCCATACATGGGAGAAATGCGACATTTCGATAACAAAAAACGAATTCAGGATAAGGACAAAGATGGGAAAAAGGAATATCCAGAGAAAAAAGAATCCGTACAGGATATTTCCACCATAGATGAGACCCCACCCCGGAACGAGGAGAGAGAGTGTTTTGATAATATTCCTTCTCCTCTTTTGATATTCATACACAGCAAGCAGTCTTGTGATTCTCTCCTTTGCATCGAGTTCATCGAGCTTTATTAATGACCGGTAACACTGCAGGCACATGCGGCCCCACAGGATATGCTTCTCACATTTAGTGCAGAGGATCTTCCCGCACCTGCTGCACCGGTAAGCCCAGGTTTTGAAGCCTTTGTTCAGTATATAGTACAGTGCTGCCAAGAAAATTCCGATCAATGGCATCATGGACAGGGGGATATATGACAAGCCCCCGGTAAAGGTTCCCTTTGATTGTGTTTTGGCATATTCCCAGATATCTCCGATCGGCAGGCTTTCATCGACAACAAACCTGTTGGGATTCCTGCTGTAGATTGACCTGAATCGTGAAACAGCTCCATGATCAAGTCTCTGCGCTGAGAGAAAAAATTCCTCGCCTTTGTCAAAATCGAGTGTCTCTCTGTATACCTGACTCAGATTATACAATGCAGAAGGGAGTTGGGCGCGTTCAATGGATTTTTTATAGAGATCTTTTGCTCTTTCCAGATCGTTGATTGCAACGAAGTTATTTGCGAGGTTGACATAGGTCCTTGCATCCGGCTTCATGTCGATAAGCCTAATATTCATATCAATGGCTTCATGATATCTGCCTTCACGTTTCAGGGCCAGGGCATATGAAAATTGTTCAACGGGTTTCTGGCTACCTGCGAGGAGAGAAAGCGCATAGGTATTGTCCTTCGATTCATTTACCTGCACAACAGCTTTTAATGTGCCTGAAGCAGATGCATAAAAAATCGTGGATACTGTCTTGAATACCCACGGTGAAACAAGGAGAAATACAACATAGAAAGCGACGAGCAGCCGGTTCCATTTTCCCTGGTAAAAGCTTACAAGCAGGAGCAACCCGCCAAGCAGAAAAAGCGGTCCGAAAAGGGCACCGATGAGCACAAGGAGGAGAAAAATTTTCGCTTTTTCCTCCCGTATGTCGTGAGCAAGCAATGGCAGGTCCTTAGGAAGCCGTATCATGATGAGAATAAGAACCGAAGCCAGGAAAGAGAGCGTTATACTTATTAACAACGAGGACAGCATCATGAGAGACCACCAGAAATTTCTCTTATATACTGCGATTCCCTGAAGCATGTAATCGACTGATTCGAAAATTCCGCGGGGAGAAAAGGCAAATGTATTCTTAGCGATTTCAAAATATGGTGCGGGGAGGTCCGGAGAGTACTTTCGTGCGTCCTGGAGAAGAGACAGTGCATTTTCTTTATTCGTTTTTGATGCATTGATCAGCAGATAGGAATATGGTTCTGAATTTCGTATCCCCTTGTCCAACTGATCTTCATAGAGATCTTTGCCAGGGGATAAAGATGGCATGAAGCAGAAGATGATTAATAGGAACAGCAGGATGTATCTTTTCATGCGTGCTGTCCGATTTTCCGTTCGGTACCTTTCATCAG
>JALHSV010000631.1 GCA_022865525.1 Thermodesulfovibrionales bacterium | reverse complement strand
CCGCCGACCTCTCTATAAACATAGGAACGAGTCAACTGGGCAGCGTCATTCGATACCGGTACAGTCTGCGCGGTTAATATCCCGGCCAATGACAAGATTAAAAGAAAAACAAGTTTCGCTCGCATCATTATTTCTCCATAAGTTTTACTTTCTGATTCTTGAAGACGCTATATTGTAGCAAACGGATCGCAGACACGAAAGGTTACGCCTTAACTTCGAATCCTTCCATTACCCTACATTTTTCGCTTTTTCAACAAATTGTAGGGTAAGATTGTGAGGTTAGCAACCGATAGGGTTTAAAAACGCTTGTCAGGCAGTTGGTTTGCTTTTTGCCGCGCTCCCGGGACATACCTCTTTCATGGCACATGAGCCTCAGCCTTTCACTTTCCAAGTATAGGGTTGGATTTTTTGTTTGTTAAAAAAACAATCGAGATATATTTTTAATATTCAGATCTATCAACTTCATTTCTGGAACCTGGAGACCGGACCCCTATAGGCCTCCGGTTAGCCCATAGATGTCTTATTGGCTAAATGAATATGCAATTCCCGCTTTTACATAAAAGCGATTCAGGAATTGGAAATCAGGATTGTCAGTTTTTATAAAACATTTCAGCAGGCATAATTTGAAGTTAATTGAATTTTTAATATACCAACCCAGCTCCGAACTCCAATTTATTATGAACGGTTTTAGATTACTCAAAAACACTTCTCTGTTTTGTTTTTCCCCCAAATAGACTAACATTAAACTACTCGAAAGATATAAACGGCCGATATTGGACAAATTTCCGTCTTCCCATGAACCGGTATCAGAATAAAATCCAATGGCAGCATATCCATTTACTTTTGTAATTGTTTTAAATTCCTGAGTATTTTCTGATTCTCTAATAACTTTGCCTCCAAATTGAACAGTTGCCTGGACATGACTCAAATCAAATTTTGAAGTTGCAATGTTTAATTTTTTATATATCGAGAAATTTATTGTACCCCCTAAAGGATCAAGAAGCTCTAAAAATGCCTGCTTATTTTTTTCTGCTAAAGACATTTCTTCACTATTGCCTGTATCGTTATTAGTTCCAAGGGCATTGTTTGTATCTTTTGCGGAAACAAAAACGTATAGAGGCAGATTGAAATGTTTGATTCCAAACATGCTGGGCTCTCCAATTCGATATTTCATCAGCCGTATTGAGCCTTTTAAGTTTCCCGTTCCATATTCAATGAACCCATAGTTCAATAAATCAACATTGTTTTCATCTATGTCTTGTTTTGAAATAATCTCTTCTAGTTTTATTTGTTTTTCATCAATAAATGCTTTTAACTCTATTATTTCCGCTGATTTCCAGATATAATTTTTGACTTTAACTTCATTGACAATGGCTGAAATTCTTTCACTATCGGCCGTAAAAAATTTCTCGTTGCTTAAAAAACTAATGAAATCGTGATGGAGCACGCAGTGTTTTTTGACCTTTTTATATATCTTTTTAAATAATATTTTATCTTGTTTATCAAGTTTTTCTGGATTTATTGCCTGCATGTATTCTAGCATCTTACCACTCTCATTTATATCGCATTGTATTCCTGCTAAAAAGTCAATCTCATCTTCATTTGATATAAAAACGTTCGGGCTGATTTCGAATTCTAATAATTTTTTTTCTATTTCTCCAAGTAGTCTATATTCGATCTTGTATTGGTTCATTGATGATATTTTTCTGATTTCCATTTCTGAATAAATGTTTGAAAAAATTAACATTGCAAAAAACAAGGCGCTTGCTTTCTTCATCGTTATTCTCCTTACTGTTTGGATTTTTTCCATTTCATTATCTCTAAGGGCCTGAATGGCCACGTTGGGAGGCGCCCTGTTGGGGCGATTGTTGAATTGGGCATTAAATGAGTATTCATTATATTGATAAACATTCAAGAGAAAGCCGGCATAGTGGGCTAGTGAATTGGAAGGGCGCATAACAAGCTTGAAAATGAGTTTGGATGTCTGGCGCATGAAAATGTAGAAAACGAAGAGTATGAAGTTGGTAATTTGGTGGTGCGGATGCGGCTTTAATTTCTATTTGTACCTTCAAATCAATCTCTCCTCATTTTGTGAGGAATTTTAATTTAGCCATTTTCATTTGTAAAGCATGAAAAATGTATACAAATAGCCTTTATTTGTGCCGAAGTGAAGTCGTTTTGAAGCTAATAGTGAATTATGTGATTTTTCAATATGTGAAGTATACAGAGGAACAAGACAAAGGATCCTGAATAATTTTTAAAAGTATCATCTAAAAAATCGTTTTCGATGCTTCCAAAAATGATTTAAACTTTCTTATTGGCTCTAAAATACAAAAAATAATACAAGCAGGCGAATAAGGCGCAGGCGACGAAGATCACAGGCGAAAACTTAGGCGCGATAAAGATCTCCTCGACCGCGCGCGAGCCATAGAGCAGGAACACAAAAAATAACACGACTCGCCCCAGACGCGTCCCCAGCATTTTCCGCGCATAGCGCAACGATATGTCAGGAAATTACTTTGTTTTTTGATGCACTCCCGGGACATACTTCTCTCATGGCACATGAGCCGCAGCCTTTTTTTCTCACAGGGAATGATGCGGCATTCAAGATTACAAACAACGCCAGCATAAACCAATAAACCCAAGAAGGACTTTTAATTATTGCAAAGGCAAGTGCTGTCAAAGTGATTAACGGCGGAGGCAGGATATAGAAAAAAGAAAGTTTCACTCCGATCTTTGGGTTGCCGCTATCCTGCTTGAACATAGCCGCCGAGATCTTCCCCCAGCCCAAATGACACCCCTTGTCATAATAATAGCAGCCGCTGCAATTGTGTTTCTTCAATAAAACCTGGATGATCACAACCAGGATTGCCCAGATGATGGTGAGCAGCGGCAAACCAAATGGTGTCCATATTGGCCAAAGGAGATAACCCGTCAGCACCCACATGGCCAAATAAAACAGGTTTTCAGCAATAACCTGGGACAAAGGGAATGATTCTTCCCCAGCGGTAATATTGTCTTGATAGCATTTGTACATTTGTTTACTCCCTTAACTACCTAACATTCTCTTTTATACATATTCTATTCAGTTTTCAAGTATAGGGTTGGATTTTTTGCTTGTCAAAAAAACAATCGAGACGAATTTTTATTATTCAGAGCGATCAATTTTATTTCTGGAACCTGGAAATCTGACCCCTATGGGTCTTAGCTTTATTTGAAAACCGATTTAAAAAAAGGGATAATCAATTCTTCTTGATTTCTAAAGGCAGTCAGATTAATGCCAAGGAGAGAAGTAATGAGTAAAATATTTCGAATTTTATGCCTGGATGGTGGCGGCATGAGAGGGGCCTTCAGCGCCGGGGTCCTGTCGGCCATCGAGGAGAAAGTCCTCAATGGGAAATCTTTGACCGAAAGATGTGATCTGATTGCCGGGACATCGACCGGGGCCATCATTGCCCTGGCTCTGGCTTTCGATCACCGCCCTCAGGAGATTTGTAAATTTTATCGAGAGAGCGGCCGGAAAATTTTTCCGATCGGCAATCCATTGGCCTGGATCTTCCATAAGATTAAACAACTTATCGTAGCCCCCTACTCGGGAAATGTGTTGAAGAGAGAGATCGAAAAGGTCATAGGCAAGAAAAAACTCGGCGAAGCCGGTCACAGGCTGGTCATCCCTTGCTACAATGCCAAGGCGGGAAACGTGTTTGTTTTCAAGCACTTGTTCCCCGGCGATCGCCCGGCGGTCGAATCGCAGCACCACAAATGGGAGAACTACGAAAAGTGCGACGCCTATACGGCCTCGGAAGTTGCCGTGGCCGCCGCCGCCGCGCCAACCTTCTTCCCGAGCAGGAAGTTCGCCGACAAAAACTTTTTCCTGGATGGCGGGATCTGGGCCAATTCGCCTACTCTTCCGGCCATCGCCGAAGCGGTCGGCGCGCTTAACCACGCCATTGATGAAATCCGCGTCCTTTCGATCGGAACACGTTACGAGAAACTTCAGATAGGTCGAGCAAAGCAGAGGGGTGGATTCCTGCCATGGAATTGGAAGGTGATCAACCTGCTGTTCAATGCCCAAGCGGCCGGGGCGATCGGGACCGCCCGCTGGCTGGTCGGATGGAAGCAGTTTCTTCATTTAGATGACCAAAAAACAGAGGCCAATCCGAAACCTCCCATCAAAATCGATGATATCGCGCGCGTGGATGATGAAATAAACCTGGGAAAAGAGGTAGTGGAGAAAAAGCTTAACGATATTAAGAAATTCTTAGAGCCATGGGAATAACGCCCTCGTCATTCAGTTTGTTAATCAAAAAATTAGGAACGGTGCAATCAGGCATGTGCCCATAGAGTGTTTGAAATAAAATGACAACTTGGCTTGAATGCCTGATATCGAGACTCGGCCCTGAAGCCTTATTTCATCCTTTTTTCCACAAGATGGATCAATTAAACGATGTGGATCCTTAAGGCATTTTTCCGTCTGAATGGATTGTTATTCAATTCTTTTTCTTTTTTCTTCAAGATAGTGATTGATGTGTTTTCCGAGAATCAAATACAAACCCGTTCCTCCATACAGTATAGAAAAACCTATCATTAACAATGCTCCTGACATGTTTTTTGCATTAATGAATTGGATAGTTGAGAATAATCCATAGGCGCCCGTAAATAAAAACAAAATAACGATAAACCATTTTGCCCACTTCAAACCCATATAAACAAGAAACATCAGAATAAATGATATAAGTAGTCTTGCCAACCCCGAAAACTTTTCAGTTAAAATCGTTATAATTAATCCAGATAAAAAGACTAGAATAAAAAGGGTAAACAAGATAGCGCGAGCATTTTTTTCTTCTTTTATCATTTTCTCTCCTTTATATAACTTCTACCATTATCTTTAGAATTAGCCCTTTTGTCTGCCTATACCTTCTTTCAATCTGTCCCTCTTTTCTGAAAAACAGGAAAAGGTACAGCCCGGCGAGCATCTCCATCAGCGGCCTGTCACCCGCCGCAATCCCCGGGCTGGTGTGGATATGGTATCCGAGCCACACATGAAAGATCACGAACAACGCATTGACCACCCCGCCTATGCTCAACAGAATTCGGTTTATTTTATTCTCTCTATTCAAGATATGAAAAGCGTATACATTCCATTATTTCACAAAGTTCAGCTGCATGCGAATATCTAATATCGAGACCTGGCCCCGGAGTTTCCTATTCATCTCCGGCGACAATATTGCCCTGATAGCATTCATACATTTTCTTGCTCCTTTAACTGCTTGACGCCAAAATCAGCGGTGGGGCTTCCCCGCCTTCGCTGCAGCGCCTTGCTAGGAGCCGATTCCCAATGCTCAGAGATAAAATCTTCAATCCACACCTTTGTCTTGCCTTTCAGCCTGTCACCAATGCCAATGAATCCCCACTGCAGCTTGGCGGCCGCCTCCAAGTCCCATTCGCCATCGCCCACGTACACAATATCCTTGCAGCTTTGGGCGATGCGGTTTTTGCAGCAATTCATTATGCCAATACGTTCATGATGATCGTCGCTGGAAAACAGGGTTGATTCATCAATGGAGAATCCGGCGGATTTCAGTTTCATCAATGCGGTGTGCCGCCAGCCGCCGGTGGCAAAGCCAATGATGTAATTTTTGTTTTTGTTAAGTTCATTTATTGCACTTATCGCGCCACGCTTGGGTTTGCAAGGATTGGCTTCCAGGTGAGCCATCACCAACTCGCCGAACCGTTTCCGGACACGTCCGAATACTTCTTTGGCATCCGAAATATTATTTTCGTCGATTATCTGATCCAGGATCCCGGAGTCCGTCACATTCTTGAATTTTCTCCAGTCATCATGAACAACCACGTCGCCCAATAATTCCTTGATCGTTTTTATAAACAACGCTATGTCAAAATGCATGCTGTCCACCAACGTATCGTCCACATCAAAAATGATTGTAATCATATGTCCGCACGCCTAACATTCTTTTTAATGGTTATTCCATTCATCTGACGAATATAGGGTTTGATTTTTTGTTTGTCAAGAAATAAGCGGCCGAGACATTTTTTTTATTTACCAAATTTATTAACTGTATTTTTGGATTCCAGAG
Source organism: Thermodesulfovibrionales bacterium (assembly GCA_022865525.1). Lineage (GTDB taxonomy): Bacteria > Nitrospirota > Thermodesulfovibrionia > Thermodesulfovibrionales > SM23-35 > JALHSV01. The sequence goes on along the minus strand of JALHSV010000631.1, from coordinate 6,217 downwards.
ACGTGTCCCATATGGGCTATTATTAAGCGTCTTTTGGTATTATTATATTAAGTGTGTGATTTTCAGTGCTTAAAATAGCTGGCATCAGATCAATAACTAAAGTGCTTTCTGTATAGCCAAGAGCTCTAGTCCCATTCTTTATCTTCGGGTAATTCTTGAATAATATAGTATTGTATTTTGGCCTGAAAGTGTTTACGAGTAATGCTTCAATCTCATTTGTTAGTTCAGGAGCATTCAACTCAGTGCTCGAAGAATAGAAAGAATCAAAGCGATCATCGTCTTCTTCAAATGAAAATTTATAAACTATCGGCTCAATTCCCTCTGAGATTCCTACCCCTTGGAAGGGGAATATCTTCTTCTCAGAAAATCCAGGAATTTCAAGCATTAATAATGCAATTTCAAATGGTGCTTTTAGCGCCTGTGTGTTAAGCGCTTCTTCTATCGTCAAGATATTCTGCATCTTCTCGTGCCCTGTAAGCCTTTCCCAAACGTTCCGTGGAAATGATTTCCCTATATAGTGGACCTTGTAGTTTACATAATCCTTGACATTTCCAACCATATCTAATTTGATGTTTCTTGCTAAATATTCATAGATAAACTTCTGAGGACTAAACCAATAAAGGAATTCCTTGTCCTTGTTTAATAATTTAAATGCAGCGACATCATTAAATGGTTGATTGATATCAGGATTTTTTTTGTAAAACCAAACTTCAACGTATAGTTTTTCATCTTGCTTACAGAAACCATTCTCAAAAGGAGCAAATCGACAACAAAGAGGGCAATTACCAGTCTCATCTATTATCTCAAAGAAAATTGCACCTTCCTTAACGACCAGTTTCTTAAAATATAAAAGCGGCCTCTGAATAATGAAATAGATAGTACAAGGATTAATTAAAACCTTTACTACTTCTTCAGACTTCAAGAACTCAAATTCGTATGCAGAAACAATCGGGTAGTTTGTTCTTGCTGATATTTATATTGTTTTTATACCAATAAATTCATTAGTCATGTAATCATTTCCTAATCGGGTTTATGGTTTTGCTTGGGAGGTTCGTACTATGGGACATCGAAAAGGATTCGCCAGTTGTCGTCCGGATTGAACTTGTCTTCGGCCTCCTCCGAAGCGCACCAAGATCCAAAGAAGTCTTCTACGTGCCCCTCAGACATCATGTGGACAATATTGGTTGGCAATGGGTACTTACGTTGCAAGTAACCCATTCGATTGTGATCTTCCTCGTCATAGAAACTAAACCCATCGATCTCATTTTTGCAGATGCCTTCAATAGCCTCAGTTGAGAGCGAGAAACTGCCTATGGCGTTCTTCTGAACTGATGCCTCAATCAATTCGGATTGCATTTGCGCGATTTCTGCAAAGAGCCTGCACATGCCAATTATATCAACATCTGGTCTCGGGAAGGCGTCTCCACTCGAAGGAGCTCGATACGAGATGAGCTCACGAAATGCCTTGAGATGTGTGATGTGTTTCTTTGCCTGCTCGGCAATTGTCTTATCAAATTGGCTGATAATTTTGTCGACAACGTTGATAGTCTTTGTGTGCGTCGTCTGTAGAATCATTCCATTATCCCACGCAACATAAGGGTTAGTAAGCAAAATTGCGCGGAGCGTGTTTAGCACAGTGTAGTAGTCCAAATATGATATGACAGTGCGAAGATTCTTGGCAGTTGCGAATTCCAAACTTTGTGCCATCACGGACGCTCCGAGTATCATCTTCCCGGCAAAGTAGATTCGCGAAATCCATTCGGAATTTGTTGCGTTGTTCCAACCCTTTGCGATTGGTGCGATGCCTTGAAGCAGTCGCTGACAAGTCTCTGTAACAGTGCTCTCTTGACAGAATTCGGGAATCGAGCGGAAATTGTAAAACCATGTGCGCCCTGCGTATTCCGTTGGGACGCCAATCTTTTTGCGGATATGAATATGTGTCATATGGATGACTTACGTTGAACAATAATTATACGAAATATATTTTTTTGACAACATTACGCTTATTGATTAGCATATTTACCTTAATTAGTAAATATTTTATCCAAATAGAACACATGGGGGGGCAAGTCTCATTTTTTGACATGTGCATAGAACTGAGTACTGCAATTATTGCAATTTGGCCATATAGATTTTAAATATTCCTTTTAAACTTTATAATTCCAAATTCTCTATATCATCAACATCTAATATCGAAGCCTAACTCCATATGTTCTTAATCCACTCGCCAACACACAATAGAATTCAGTTCATCTTCATCCTCCTATACCAGGTAGGATTCAAATTCCTAACATTAAAGCCGCCCCTCAGAGCTCCGCGCGATAAAAAAAAGTATGGTCTTGACAAAGCCCAAATTATCCGATATATTATTCCCAAAATGGGAACACGAATCAAGGCGGTCAAAATTAGCTAAACATGAATATCGTTGGAAGAACAATGCTTGAAAATTTTAAGGAAAAACACACGGAAGTGAACTCACAAATTGACGCTTGGTATGCTGAGGTGAGATCGGCAAATTGGGGAAAACCATTAGATATAAAGCAACGATATTCAACAGCGAGTATTTTACCGAACGATCAAGTTGTTTTTAATTTAAAAGGGAATAAGTATCGATTGCTCGTACAAGTTAATTATAAAAACAAAATTGTCTTGATAAAAAAAATTGGAACCCATAAAGAATATTTGAAATGGAGTAAGTGAGGAAACCCATGGCATATAAAATAAAAGTAATAAAAACTGCCGAGGATTATCGCGAAGCACTAAATTTAGTTGAAGTGCTAATGAATAGAAACCCCGAACCAGATTCTGAAGATGGTGAAAAACTGAATCTCATAGTAACACTAATACAAGACTATGAATCTAAACTGTTCCCGGAATCTCTACCAGACCCGATTGATGCAATTTTGTTTCGTATGGAACAGCAAAATCTTAAGCCAGTTGATTTAATCCCTTATATTGGGAGTAGAAGCAAAGTATCGGAAATACTTACGCGCAAACGTACATTGACTCTTTCAATGATAAGATCTCTTGAATCCGGTTTGGGAATCCCAGCAAAAGTACTGTTGCAAGAACCAGATGAATTTAGAAATATTGATAATATTTCCTGGGATCATTTCCCTTTGAAGGAAATGGATAAACGAGGTTATTTTGGCAATGAATTATCTAAAATATTAAATATTAAATCAGCTATGAATAATTTTTTTCGACCAATAGGTTCGCCTGCTCAAATGTTGGGAATGCTTCGCAAATCAAATTATAGAACTGTACGACCTATGGATAAACATGCTTTAGTTGCCTGGTCTACTTTTGTAGTAAATAAAGCAAACAAAATCAAGATTTTAAATACATATTGCCATGAAACCACTGATTTGTCTTTTATGCAAAAAATTGCCAAACTCAGTATTAAAGACAATGGGCCCATTTTTGCATGCGATTTATTGAGAGAACATGGGATCGCTTTAATAATAGAACCACATTTTCCTCACACATATTTAGATGGTGCGACGATCCTAATTGATAAAAACCGCCCAACTATCGGACTCACAATAAGATTTGATCGCATTGATAATTTTTGGTTTACTTTAATGCATGAATTAGCTCATATAATACTTCACTATAACCAAAACACCAGTTTTTTCTATGATGATTTGGATAATTCAGATAAAAATGAACTAGAACAAGAAGCAGATCGCCTCGCATGTGAAGCACTTATTCCGGAAAGCAAATGGGAAGATAGTCCGGCAAAACTCATTCCTTCACCTATTGCAGCTGAAAGTTTAGCCAAAGAATTGGGAATTCATACTGCAATTGTTGCCGGAAGAATGCGCCGTGAGGGGGGAAGATATGTTTATCTAAATTCTATTATTAACCAAGCAAAAGTAAGAATATATTTCCCCGAGATCAAATGGAGCAAATAAATATGTTCAATTCAAAACATTACATCCCAATTTTAAAGTGGAAATCCGCTGAAAGACAAGCTTTAGAAAAGTTGAGTGCTGAAGAAAAAGAATATATTTCTCCACTAATTCAAATAATAATGCCCCTAAAGGGACAAAAAAAAGGTGAGGAAAAAAAAGTCTTGGGAGATTTATTGGCAGAATCAATAATAAGTCTTAAGACAAAAATCCCAGGACTACCAGAGGAGATTCTAAAATTCTGGGGAAAGGCGCCAGCCTTTATTGATTTTAGTTTAATTGACGAATCTTTAAGAGAGCAAGGATTCGCTCAAACTTTAAAGAAAGGAAACAGGCTAGGTATGGCCCTTATACCAGTTATTAGTTTGAACGCAGATATAAAACTTAAAACAGAGGTAACTAAATTGGCAAAGGTGAATAACCATGGTTTATGTTTAAGGTTGGCCCGCACAAATTTTCTCGATCAAACTAAACTGATGACAAAAATTAATGATTTTTTAACCTCATTTTCTTTGAGTGAGAAAGATATTGACTTATTGATAGACTTCCAAGACGAACAGTGTCTGAAATTCTCAGATTTGTGCCAACAAATTCCCAATATCTCAAAATGGAGAACTTTTACTTTCGGATGCGGCTCATTTCCAGTTGATTTAACGGAGTGCTCACTTGGTAAAAATCTTCTAGTTCGTTCAGATTGGAATAATTGGAAAAGCCAACTAAATTCAAAAACAATTCAAAGAATACCATCTTTCGGTGACTATACAATCTTACACCCAATTTATAAAGAACAATATCAATTCTTCCCTCCGAGCGCAAGTATACGATATACTTTAAAAGATAAATGGCTGGTTATGAGAGGACAAAAATTGAAGAGCGTTCAATATTTAGCTAACGCAAGATTATTATCTCGGGAATCAGAGTTTTTTGGAGATCAATTCAGCTATGGAGATCATTATATTGCAGAAAAGGGTAAGGATTTGAAAGGAAAGCCAGGAAATGCGACAACCTGGCTAGTAGCAGGTATCAATCATCATTTAGCATGCACTGTATCTCAGATCGCCAATTTACCCTAAGAAAGAGGTATTCCAATATTTTTCCTTTTAATTCTCGATTATCCACCACTTCAACAAGTCTTTCATAAATTGTTTTCCTAGGTTTCGAACGAACTCCTTTTGCTTGGTCGATCTCCTCTAAAATACTAAGGGCTTCTTCTCTCCATAACAGTGAAGCAATTGCAACCTTATCTTGACAAGGATTTTCTTCAGCTAAACGCATTTCATAAAATGCAACCTTCTCACCTGAACTCGGAATTTTTGCAATCGTAATACCCCACCATTCAGGAACAATATTAATTGCTTCGAATAAGTGTTTTTTACCAACTACCAAAGTAACCTTGTCAAGCACGGAATTATATATTCTCATTTGTTCAGGCAAGCGATCTAATGTATCAAGATCACTTTTTATTTCATAACCATGGATTTCACCATTTATGACAGCAATGTCTATTCTGGCTGCTCCATGGGTTATTCCAAATTCTTCTACAATCATTGCGTTAGAATACTTATTTTCAAGAATAACTTTAAAGTCTGCACGAATAGACTCGTCACTAGTAAGAACAAAACTAGGAGGATTTATAGCTCTTGAAGCAAAATCTTTTTTCTCCACAAGGAAAGTTTAAAGAATCCATATTAAAAAGGCAATAGCTAGCAGAGATTTTCATAGATTTAATTAGTGAAAAAGATTTTTTCAAAAATAAACATAAATTCAGTTAAAAACAGCAACAAACCAAAACTTTTAAGGAGCGAATTTCCAAAATTTACGACCAGAATAGGCTCGCCATATTTATCTAATCCCTGTTAGCGTAGCGGCTGGCGTATGACGGTCTTCCACTTGGCCGGGTCGGCCTTGCGGAATAAGCTCTATATCAACACAATTGCAGTGAAATGTAAGGACAGGTTTCAAACCTGTCCGTTCGTGATCCTTGAATACAGGATGGTGCATCTGCAATTATCTGTTGGGATAGGCGTGTCCCCCTTGTGGGGATCGCGACCTGTCCCTACGTACCCCGCATGTTCTCTGTACCCTGCCTGGCCCTATCGATTCTGTTGTAAGGGCGAAAATTTTTTCGCCCCTACACCCTGATGGCATTTTCGACCACGGGCAGGATGTCGCGCTTCCTGGCCGTCTCCATCATGGCGTTGTGGTCGGGGTAGAGGGGACGGTCTTCCTCAAGATGCTGAACGAACTTGCGTAGCGTTTTCTTAGCCGTCAGCGTAGCGGCTGGCGGATGACGGTCTTCCACT
>JALHSV010000091.1 GCA_022865525.1 Thermodesulfovibrionales bacterium | reverse complement strand
TTTCACGCATTGATACGGTTTTTCCCATTTTTCCCATCTGTGTTGTATGGTTATTTGCGCACCCGGTGCTTTTTGCCAGTCGTTCCAATACCCGCACTCGCATAAAGTGCTTGGCATACCGTTTTTAGGGTTGTTGGTCATGTTTCCTCTGTAATCGATTATCTCTTTTCATCATGGCAATAGACCGATCATAGTTCATAAATTCCATCATGTGATCATGGCAGAAGAAAAAACCATATCCTTTTTTGGTGCAGTGGTTTGTTGCTTGTTTTTCACATACGTCGCAGAATCTTCCTTTTTTATCTTCATTGTCAAGTTGTTTCCATGTTTTATGGCTATGACTATACCAACTCATGCTCTTTCCTCCGGGGAATAAATTTTACTGTTTCCTCAACATACCGTGATTTTTTATCGCTTTCAAGGTATGGCATAAGTTCGGCGAATTTATCTTCGGGTGTGATTTTGGCTATTTCTAAAATTGTTTCGCGTGTCATTCCTTTAAAATTCACATCGGCGAAAAACTGTTCTCTTTTCGTAACTTGACGAGAAATAAAGAGATATTCATCAGCGAATGAAATATTATTCCTACCATGATGTGTTCTATAAAATTCCCGTACATAGTCGTTGGTTTCTAAAGAGCTTTGATGTGTTCTCACAACGATTGTCCTTTTTAATAACCCGGTGCGCGCTATTGCAAGGCGTATATAATCGTACTGTTTTTTATTACACATCAGAATGATCGCGGTTTCGGTTTCTTTTTCTTCGCTAATACTCGTTGTAAAATAATTACTTCTTGGTGCGCGTATTTCTCCGGTTGTAAGATGTTTACACATCATAGCAGCGTTTTTATAGTCTTTTTTATCTGTCCAGTCGTCAGGTTCGTCCAGTATGATCGCAATGGTATTAGATCGCTCGTCAAATTCTTCTGTTAACCGTTGTTCACTACATGGATTAACTAGCCAAATTCCGGTATTGTCACGGCTAAATATTCTAACGGTGTCGGTTTTTCCCTGATCAGAATCAGAAACATACAATATTGAGGTTGAACATCGGTTTGTTAGTGCAAGTTCATACTGTGTACGCATTAAGTTATATCTGACGTTGACTGCCATTTTTCGTCCTCTTGTAATGTCCAGATATGACCACAGCGCCGGCATTTTTGTTCTTCTGTTTGTGTTCTGCTAACAGTCCAGATGCTTCCGCATCTCGGACATGGGTATCTTATCAGTCGTCTAATTTCTCCCATACATTATTCAATCTACACCGTTCCTTATATACTTATGCGCGATTCGCGCGCGCGCTCGACCACGACAGGGGTATTATAACAGTATATACCCCTATGATTTAATATAGGCAATCGGACAAAGAATTAAGCATGAATCTAGGAGATTTGGTTGCGAAGCATAATAGAGAGAGTGTACAGGGAGAACAAACGGATACTGATCAGCCCGGTGGGGGTATGCCGATCGGCTCAAAGCAGATAGTCGATACGGTAAACAATTTCATGCCGATTATTGAACAGGTAACCGGCTTAACCCGTCGTGAAATATTCTTGCAGATGATGAAAACCGGCGCCCGGG
>JALHSV010000090.1 GCA_022865525.1 Thermodesulfovibrionales bacterium | reverse complement strand
TTATTTTTCGCCTGCCCTGTGAGAAATTCCTCCTTACGACTTGTCCCACGGAATCCCCCACCCCACGGTCCTTTTGAGAGCTTTCTTCGTCAAAAAATCTTCTAACAATCTTCTAACAAAACACCAAAAAACACCCCAAAACAAGCATAAAGGCTTTACTACCAAGAGGTGCTAACTCACTGATAATAAAGCCTTTTGCTTTTTGCTGTTTATTCCTGCTTATGGCACGATTAGGCTCATAACCCGAAGGTCAGAGGTTCAAATCCTCTCCCCGCCACCAAGGGAATCAAGGGTTTGCAGATGATGCAAGCCCTTTTTTATTGATGGCAAGCCATTACGCATGGACTGCCACTTGCAAATGCTCTCCGAGAGAATTTTTTTCTTTCTTAGTGCTTTGTTTTGCTTTGGTGTCCAACTTTGCGGAGTCTTTCAAGAAATAGCTATGGCCTCATTGTTCAGACTATCCTTTGATGATATATTTCGTAAATATGTATTTTATGCAACCTGTGAATATACCCTGACTTCTTTCTCAAGACGCTCACCGAGCGTATCGGCAGTAACATCCAGGTCATATTGAGACTGTAAGCCAGTCCAGAACTCTGAGGACGTTCCGAAGAACCGTGCAAGTCTAAGGGCCGTATCAGCAGTGATCCTCCGCTTTTCAAGTACTATTTCGTTTATTCTCCGAGCAGGCACCCCGATGTTCAGCGCCAGTTTGTTTTGACTCAAACCCATTGGCTTGAGAAATTCTTCAAGGAGAACCTCTCCCGGATGTACAGGGTGTAATTTTTTCTTTTTCATATATTCACTCCTTAATGATAGTCGGTAATTTCGACATTATAGGCGTTATTATCTTTCCACATAAAACAGACTCTCCACTGGTCATTAATTCGAATGCTATATTGTCCCGTGCGATCACCACTCAGCTTCTCTAATCTGTTTGCCGGTGGTACTCCTAAATCATGTATATCCCGAGCGTTATTGATCATCCTCAGTTTTCTCAGGGCAATTTGTTGTATATCTCCAGGTAACCTTGCCGATCTCTCCCTGGAATATACCTTCTCGGTCTCTCTGTCCCTGAATGATTTTATCACTGTTTCATTTTATAACGAGATACGTTAAACGTCAAGTGTTATAATCCAGGGGCCGACTTATAACATATCGGTTTCCCAGCTCTCCTTGGCCTTGTTCGTTTTTTATAATAGGTGTTTTTCTCTTTTTCGGGTAAGAATTCAAAGGCTTTGGCAATAAGAGCTTTCATCTCCTCAAGAAATGGATATCTCGGATTGAAGGTGTAAACCCTTACTCTCCCGATGAGACGGCTTACTATTATTCCGGCATTTTCGAGTCTTTTTAGCTGCTGCTGGAACCGGTTCACAGGCTGTTTAAAGGTTTTGGCCATGCCGAGAGGATACCCCTCTCCGTAGACAAAGAGCGTAAAAAGAATTTTTTCAATGATAATATTTCCGAATAAGCCCTCAAGCATCATCTCACCAGTAACCATATATAATGGTTAATCTACCATAAATAATGGTACTTTATTATCTCTGTTTTGTCAACGCTTATATTCAATAACTGAAAACAATTATACACGGGAACCACACAATCAGTTGCCCTATGTTGCGCCGGCATGACCTTCGGGTTAGGAACCCGATCCCTGGATCACAAAGCAACGAATATCAAGCATCTACGAAGCATCGTCTAACAGCCTTCTAACAGTTTTGGAGGGGTTTGGAGTGACCCCCTCCCACTGGACACGAAACAGAAGAAGGTTAGCATGCTGACGAGTAAATCGAAGCCTTAAGATGTATGGGAAAGGGAGATACCGATTTTTCGGGATACCTCTCATAAGGGTTATACTGAGATAGGCGATTCTGGGACACATGGTGAATCCACAATTTCCAGGATTGGTACTTGAACATACCTTAAGGCAGAAAGGGACTCGTAATGAGAGTAAAAAGGACATACAGCGTAGCATTCAAGAGACAAGTTGTGGAGGAGCTTCTAAGCGGCGCGGCGACCATGGGACAGTTAAGCAGGCGGTACGAGATCTCCACCGGGCTTATCGGTCATTGGAAGAATCGATATGCGGAGGGCAAACTGGTAGAGGGCAAGGCAGAGAATGTAAAAGCACTGGAAGCGAAGGTGAAGGACCTGGAGCAGATGGTTGGTCGGCTTACCATGGATAATGAGCTTTTAAAAAAAGCCATGGAATATACACTATGGAAGAGAAGAGAGAATTCCTTGCTGATCACCGGGAAGCCCTTGGCGGGATCAAACGGGGGTGCGAAATGCTGAACATGGTACGGAGCAGCTATTACTACAAAGAGGGCGTAAATCTTCAGAAGCAGAAAGAAGAGGCAGACCTCCGGGACAGAATCGAAAAGATTGTGGTCGAATATGAGCGGTATGGCTACCGTCGCGTCACCACAGCCCTGCAGCGAGAAGGGTTAAAAGTTAACCACAAGCGGGTGCAGAGGATCATGCAGGAAGAGGAGCTGATCTGCAAGATCAAAAAGAGGTGGATTGTGACAACAGACAGCAATCATCCGTATCCTGTTTATCCCCACTTGCTGAAAGATGCAAAGATAACCGGAGTGAATCAGGCATGGGTCGCAGACATTACCTATATCCGGATACTGATGGCCTTTGTCTATCTGGCAGTCATCCTTGATGTGTTCTCGCGGAAAGTCGTGGGCTGGGCGATCTCTCTGAGGATCGACACGGAATTGACCAGGATGGCCTTACGGATGGCGATTGAGACGAGACGTCCTCCGAAGGGATGCATTCGGCATTGGGGTATTGTCCACCAAATGAATATGAATCACTGGTGGCAAGGAACGAAAACAGGAATCGTCAGACCCAGCTAACCTCAGAGGTGCTTTGTGTCTAACCCGTGGGGGTCACTCCAGAGTGCGCTATTCTTTTCCTTGCGACTATTTTCGGTAAAGAACACGATGCAAGGGTTATACGTGTGTATGAAATGCTTCGTATTAACGGTGAAGAT
>JALHSV010000089.1 GCA_022865525.1 Thermodesulfovibrionales bacterium | reverse complement strand
TAATTACGATCAGTATTGTTATTGTTCTGGTATACGAATCCTATGGATTTTTTAAGGTTGTCTCGTTCAAAGAGTTTTTAACTGAAAAGGAATGGACCCCCCTTTTCTTCGAGCCAAAATTCGGCATTCTTCCCCTCGTTACCGGCACACTGTTAACAACAGCCATCGCACTCCTCGTTGCTTTGCCGCTCGGTTTAATGGTGGCTGTTTATTTGAGTGAGTATGCTCCCCACAGAATGAGGGAGATCATTAAACCGTTCCTCGAACTCCTGGCCGCTGTGCCTACGGTTGTCTATGGATATTTTGCTCTGCTCTTTCTGACGCCGGTTCTGCAAAAATTTCTCCCCGATCTTTCAGGCTTTAATGCACTGAGCCCGGGTATCATCATGGGAATCATGATTATTCCCTATGTGAGTTCCGTGAGTGAGGACTCAATGAAGGCCGTGCCAATGCATATTAAAGAGGGCTCTTATGCCATGGGTGCAACAAAACTTCAAACCGCTTTTAAAGTCGTCATCCCAGCAGCATTTTCCGGCATTGCTGCTGCATTCATCATCGGCATATCAAGGGCTATCGGAGAGACAATGGTCGTTGCGATTGCAGCAGGGATGATGCCGAATTTTTCTGTCAATCCACTTGAGCCGGTTCAGACACTCACAGCGTATATCGTGCAGGTAAGCCTCGGTGATGTCCCTCACGGGACGATTGAATATAAGACAATTTTTGCTGCCGGGATTACGCTCTTCATGATGACACTTGTTTTCAATCTGATAGGTTTCTGGCTGCGCAAACGCATCAGGGAAGTTTATTAATCTATGGAAGATATCAAACAGAGAATAAAAATCAGTAAATACTGGAATAGCCTTTTCTGGATTATCGGCTTTCTATCGACTTTGGTCGGTCTCGTTCTGCTTCTTGTACTCATGATCGACCTCTTTATGGATGGTGCGCCGAGGTTATCATACAAATTTTTTAGTTCGTTCCCTTCGCGTTTCCCGGAAGAAGCAGGAATACTCTCAGCCTGGGTTGGGAGCTTCCTGGTGCTTCTCGTAACAGCAGGTGCCGCTATTCCGCTCGGTGTAGCAGCAGGTATCTATCTGGAGGAATACGCCCGGAAAAACTGGGTTACCGACATCATAGAAATCAATATCGCAAATCTTGCAGGTGTCCCGTCGATTGTTTACGGACTCCTTGCTCTGGGATTATTTGTCTACCTCCTTAAGTTTGGTGAGACTATTCTTACGGCAGGGCTAACTCTTGCCCTTCTCATCCTTCCCATGGTGATTATGGCAACGCGGGAAGGAATACGGGCGATACCGGGGTCGATCCGGGAGGCCTCCTATGCTCTTGGCGCGACCAAATGGCAGACTGTGCAATGGCATATTATCCCCTATTCAATGGGGGGCATACTGACCGGGGTAATTATCGGCCTTTCGAGGGCGATCGGTGAGACTGCGCCTATCATAACAGTTGGAGCATTGACATTCATCGCCTTTCTTCCAGCCTCGCCCGTAACATCAGAATTTCCGTTTATATCGTTCAAATGGCTCATGGATCCTTTCACGGTCATGCCGATACAGATGTTCAACTGGGTTTCCAGACCCCAGAAAGCGTTCCAGATGAATGCTGCCGCAGCAGGTATTGTTCTCATGGGAATGACGCTCCTGATGAATGGAGTGGCGATTTATATACGATATAAATTCAGGAAAAAGATCCGATGGTAATGGACCCGATAAAAGCCGAATCAAAAAATCTTGATTTCTACTACGGGAATCTCCAGGCTCTCAAGAATGTCAGTCTCCAGATACAGGAGAGAAAAATTACCGCCTTAATCGGTCCCTCAGGCTGCGGCAAAACCACGTACCTGCGGTGTTTCAACCGTATGCACGACCTGTACCCGCATAACAAATATCATGGTGAAATCATTCTTTATCCTGATGAAATCAATATCATCTCGCCCAGCGTTGATCCCATCGAGGTCAGAATGCGGATCAGCATGGTCTTCCAGAAACCGAACCCTTTCCCGAAATCAATCTTCGAAAATGTTGCATACGGGCTGAGAGTAAGGGGAATAAGCAACAGGAGTATACTCTCTGAAAAAGTCGAAAAATCATTGCGCAGCGCAGCACTCTGGGATGAAATAAAGGACAGGCTTCATCTTCCGGCATTTGATCTTTCGGGAGGACAGCAGCAGCGGCTCTGCATCGCACGGGCTCTGGCCACTGACCCCGAAATCCTTCTTTTTGATGAACCGACATCGGCACTCGACCCGATCGCGACAGGAAAAATCGAAGAACTCATCATGGGCCTGCAGGAACATGTTACTATTCTCATAGTGACCCATAATATGCAGCAGGCAGCAAGAATATCGGATTTTACTGCATTCATGTACTTGGGTGAAGTGGTAGAGTTCGGGGATACGGACAACTTATTTGTGAATCCTCAGAATAAACTGACAGAAGAATATATAACAGGGAGATTCGGATAATGGGAATATTTGACGATGAATTAAAAATCTTGAGGGAAAGGATTTTGAAGCTCGGATGCATGGTTGAGAACGCCATTCGTGATTCTGTAAAAGCCCTCGTAGAGAGAGACAGTGAACTGGCCAAGGAAGTCATTAAGAGGGATCATCTGGTGAATGCACTTGATGTAGGAATAGATGAAGAATGTGTAAGGCTGATTGCCTTGCGGCAACCGATGGCGAGGGACCTCAGACTGATCACAACAGCGATGAAGATCACGACTGACCTTGAACGGATGGGAGACCTTGCTGTGAATATTGCAGAGAGGGCGATAGAGCTGAATGATGAGCCTCAATTGAAACCTTTCGTGAACATTCCGAAGATGGCGGAGATTACCCAGACAATGGTGAGGGATGCTCTTGATTCATTCGTCACCGGATGCTCACGACTGCCGTATGAAGTCATTAAGAGGGACGACGAAGTGGATGACCTCACCGTCAGGAACTTCGAGGAACTTCTCTCCTTCATGATCCAGGATCCGAAGATCATCCCATTAGCGGTGAAGAGGACATATATCGCAAAGTATCTGGAAAGAATCGCTGATCATGCCACGAACATTGCCGAGATGATTATTTACATGTGCAAGGGCAAGATGATCAGGCATACTGAGATATCTGAAGAGATATAAGCCTTTTCTGTAATTTTTCTCAATTTCGAAAGTTATCATTAAAGAAAAATGATTTATTGATTCTTCTGACGCCTCACCCTCAACTCCCTCATCAACCGCGCATACCCGTCCGCGTTGCTGAAGTTACGTAGTACAGCCATAAAGTGTTGTAAAGGGGACGAACTGATTCACGCTTTCGAGCGAAAGATGTATTTTTGAGAAATGAGTATCGCTAAAAGAAAGAGGACGTCGATACCGCATTCCGAAAGACCCTTAGCCGCTGTCCTGCTCCAGAGATTCATAATTAACAATTCATAAAGGAGAGTTGACAATATGTACCAATTAAGGTACATTATTAATCCATGGAGCATGGAGAACCTTTCCTACGATTAATCTTCTATCGAAGCGAAAACGGTGTTGAGCCCGTGAGGGAGTGGCTCAAAGAGTTGCGTAGGGAAGATCGAAAGGCCGTCGGCGAGGATATCAAGACCGCGCAGTTCGGATGGCCTCTCGGTATGCCCCTTATCAGAAAAATTGAAAAGGGCATTTGGGAAGTCAGGTCAAACATTACGGACGGGATTGCCAGAACGTTTTTTACGGTAGAGAAGAACACCATGGTTCTTCTTCATGGGTTTGTCAAGAAATCACGGGAAACCCCGCCGAATGAACTCCATACAGCCCGGCGGAGATTGAGGAATATCCTCGGAGGTTAATATGAAAAAGAAACATCTCGGCAGCAATTTTGACGATTTTCTTAGGGAGCAGGATATGCTCTCCGGGGCGGAGGCTGTCGCAGCAAAGCGTGTACTCTCCTTCCAGATCGAAAAAGAGATGAGGAGAAAGGGATTGACCAAGGTTGAGATGGCGACCCGAATGCGGACGAGTCGGACGGCCGTGGACCGTCTGCTGGACCCGGCGAATGTTTCGGTCACGTTGAATACGTTGGAGAAGGCCGCACTTGTGCTCGGGAAGAAGTTGAGCATCAGGCTTGGGTAAAATACGGGCGGAAGTATTACGGTTTAATCCATAGAGTCCTTTGTTGTACGGAACATAAAGAAGTTGTCTTATTTTACGAGCGTCAAACCGAAAAATAGCTGGACAGACTCATCAATTCTATAATAAGACGTATGATCAGGATACCCGATAAGGGCAGTCGTCTTTAATGGAAAAGGAAAGAAACGACCGGGGGTTCAGGAAGATCCTTTGATCGAATCACTTCAATATCTTGTTTCAGGCAGCCTGTTCGGATTTGCTGCGGGTTTTTCTCCCGGGCCTCTGCTTGCCCTTGTCATTACAGAGACACTCATGCACAGCAGGAGGGAGGGGATCCTCGTCGCAATCGCACCGGTTGTCACTGATGTGCCGATAATTGCAGTAACAATTTATATCCTTTCTAAACTCTCCAATTCTGATACCATTCTTGGTATTTTGTCTCTTGCAGGCGCGTTGTTTCTTGGATATATTGCATACGAAAGCATCATGACACGGGACGTGAATTTGGGTATTCATCAAGTGAAGCCGCAGTCTATCCGCAAAGGGGTGATTACCAATTTTCTGAGCCCCCATCCGTATCTCTTCTGGATGACGATCGGCGCTCCTACCGTCCTGAAGGCCTTTCAGGTCAACATAGCCTCGGCTGTATCATTCATCGCCGGATTTTATGTTCTCCTTGTTGGTTCAAAGGTTCTGATTGCACTTCTTGTTGACAGGTCGAAAAATTTCCTGAAGAGCAGAACTTACATTTATATTATCAGGGCAACAGGTATCATCCTCTTATGCTTTGCCGTTCTGTTTTTCAAGGATGGGCTCAGAATGCTGGGGTTGTTCTGATTCGTCCGTATGGATCAAGAAAGGATCCCGGGAATACTACTACAGATGATCTGGAAGGATATTTTTGGTGAAGGCCTCTACAAGAGAAGCATCAAATTGTGTCCCGGAATTTTCCTCCAATTCCTTGACTGCCTCATCCAACTTTACGGGCACCTTATAGTAAGATCCGCTCGTCATTGCATCAAAGGCCTCGGCAACGGCAATAATCCGTGCTTCAAGAGGAATTGCCTCCCCCTGAAGTTTTGCGGGATACCCCGAT
>JALHSV010000630.1 GCA_022865525.1 Thermodesulfovibrionales bacterium | reverse complement strand
TTCAATTAAAAAATAACGTGACCAGTCTGCAACATCAAGATCTGCCCATTTTATTTATCTTATGTGCCAGGCAGCCCGCACCAAAACCATTGTCAATATTCATGACCGCAATGCCCGGCACGCATGAATTAAGCATGGCGAACAGAGCTGTGAGCCCGCCAAGGCTTGTGCCGTAACCGACGGATGTCGGGACTGCAATCAGTGGTTTGTCCACCAGGCCGCCGACCACTGACGGGAGGGCGCCCTCCATGCCGGCAACGACGATGATTGCCCTCGCAGACTGCAAGGCTTTCTTTGCACTCACAAGGCGGTGGATTCCTGCCACGCCAACATCGTATACAGTCTCAACTCTGCTACCAAGAAATGTTGCTGTTACGGCTGCTTCTTCCGCGACAGGGATATCCGATGTTCCCGCAGAAAGGATCAGGATATGGCCTGTTTTGTTTCTCTCCCCATTGGCTGAAATCGTCCCTGATAAGGGATGGAATGTAGCGGTTTTGATATTTAGCTTTTTATATATCTCCGTTGAAGCCTTTGTGACTAATAATTTACCGCTTTTCTTGAAGATGGCACGCGAAATGGACACAACGTCTTCTTCTTTCTTGCATTTGGCGAAAACGACCTCAGGAATGCCCTGCCGTATATGCCGGTGATGGTCAATCTTGGCAAACGACAGGTCTTCATAGGGGAGATGTTTCAATGTATCCAGTGCCCGGACAATACTAGTTTTACCTGATCGGACTGATTTTAGGATATCTTTGAGCTTTGTATTATCCATAGAATTCTGATTTTAAGGAGCGCTCCAACAGATCTTTGACGGCGAGAACGGCATCTTTATCCTCATACAGGACCTTATAGACCTGTTCGATAATCGGCATCTCGATATGATATTTTATTGAGAGTTCATAGGCAGATTCTGCGGTTGGTACACCCTCGGCAACACTGCGCATTTGGGTTAAAATATCTTTCAGCTTCATCCCCTGACCAAGTTTGACCCCTACTGTATAATTTCTCGACAGGGGACTTGAGCACGTGAGCACAAGGTCTCCGATCCCGCTCAGTCCTGAAAATGTCCTCTCTTTCGCACCCATTGCAATCCCCAGCCTTGTCATTTCGACAAGTCCTCTGGTTATCAGGGATGCCCGTGCATTATTTCCCAACCCGAGGCTGTCAGCGATTCCTGATGCTATCGCCATCACATTTTTCAGGGAACCTCCTAACTCGACACCAAGTAAGTCGTCGTGTGTATAGACCCTGAAATGATTCACGTTGAATATCTCCTGCAGGTGAACGCCGGTATGTATATTTTCTGTCGCAAGTGTTACAGCGGTTGGCAGTTTTTTGATCACCTCTTTTGCAAAGCTCGGTCCTGAAAGCACTGCAACCGGGTGGGCAGACAGTTCTTTCAGGATGGATGAAACGGTCAGGAGTGTGCGCCGCTCAATTCCTTTCGCGACGCTGATGATTATTGCTTCATCAATTATGTGAGGGAGAACTTCCTTGAAGATTGACCGTGTGTACTGGGCCGGAACAGCGTTCACGATATACCGCGCTTTTTTCAGGGCTTCCTCTAAACTGCCGGTAACATGAATGTTCTCAGGCAGTTCAATATCGGGCAAATAAACGCTGTTGATCCTTGTTTGCCGTATCTCTTCAGATAGGTCTTTTTCGTAAACCCAGAGGGCTATTTCAAAGCCTTTACTTGAAAGGAGATGGGCGAGTGTTGTCCCCCAGCTTCCTGCACCTATGACAGCGATATAGCTCATGGGCTAACCTTTTTTTGTATCTTTGCCCACGTATCGCGTAATGTGACCGTGCGGTTGAATACAAGCCTGCTCTTTGATGAATCCGGGTCAACACAGAAATACCCCTGCCGTTCGAATTGATAGAAATTCCCGACAGGGGCGCCGGTCAGACTTTGCTCGACACGGCAGGATTTCAGGATACTCAGCGAGTTTGGATTGATGTTCGATGTAAAATCCTGTCCTTCCCCGGCCTCATTGGGGGCTGCTTTCGTAAAAAGATGGTCATACAGGCGTACCTCTGCTTCGCATGCGTGAGCAGCCGAGACCCAGTGGAGGGT
>JALHSV010000088.1 GCA_022865525.1 Thermodesulfovibrionales bacterium | reverse complement strand
TCATTCTATAAACGTCACCAAGGGCACGTATGCAATGATATGTTCCTTCCTTATCCCGGATCTTCCTGGAGACCTGCAAAGCTTCCTTGAATAGTTTGATAGACTGCTGATAGCGGGCTCCCTCTCTCAGGGTTTCGGCTGCAGCAATAATATTATCTATTTCGGGTGATTTCACGAAATTTTCTCACAACGGTTGCATAATCTTCAGCATTGAAAAAAGCAGATCCCATGACGAGAATATCTGCTCCGGCACCTATGATGTCAGGGATGTTTTCGAGTTTTACTCCTCCATCTATTTCTATGGATGGAGAGAGTCCCTTCTCCCGGATGAGTTTTTTCAGCATCTTTATCTTATCAATGACCTGCGGGATAAATTCCTGTCCGCCAAAACCCGGATTAACAGACATAAGTAAAACGAGATCGATATCCGGCACAATGTCTTCAAGGCTCCATACAGGCGTTGCCGGATTCAGTGACACTCCTGCCCTCACGCCGCTTTCTTTTATCCGTTGGACAGTCCTGTGCAGATGTATGGAAGCCTCATAGTGTATCGTCAGATAATCAGCTCCAGCCTTGATAAAATCCCTAAGATATGAATCAGGTTTCTCGATCATGAGATGGACATCAAGAGGTAAGGAGGTAATGGTACGGATGGCTTCTACGATGGAAGGACCTATGGTTATGTTGGGAACAAAATGACCGTCCATAATATCGATGTGGAGCATATCAGCTCCCGCGGTTTCAGCCGCCTTGATTTCTTCGCCGAGAGATAAAAAATTTGCCGAGAGTATCGAAGGTGCTATTTTGATCATACCTGCTCCGGAAACGATAATTTTGAGGTTATATCATAAAATGAATTCAGAATAGCTTCAAGTAAATTGTATCTCCGGTCTTTATCTGCTTGCCGGGTTCCGGTTTCTGTGCTTCTACGGTTTCTCCCGAACCTTCGGCTGTTACTTTCAGGTTCAGTTGTTTCACAAGTGCTGTCGCCTGTTCAAAAGACATTCCTGTAAAATCAGGACAATGATACCTTTTTTCATAGGGCCCGAGACTGACAAGCACGGTTATCATATCACTGACCTGGTCTTCAGGCCCTGGTTTCTGAGCCAGAATTCTGTCCTTTTCAACAACATCTGAATGAACCGGTACAACCTTCGCTATCTTTAAGCCTTTCTGAAGCAGTAAGGATTCAGCGTTGATAAGCGTTTCATCGACGAGCAGGGGAACTGACTTAATTCTTTGGCCTTTGCTGATGACAACTTTTATCCCCCTTCGTTCTTTCACCTTATTGCCAGCCGGCACATCCTGCCTGATAATATTTCCTGAAGGAATAACAGCATCATAATCTTCACCCTCGATCTTGAGATAAAGACTTTTGTTTCCCAGCAGTTTATTGCCTTCCAGAAGACTCTTGCCATAAAGGTCAGGGACTTCAACAGTCCGGCTGAAACTCAGAACCTTAAATGTTAAGTATCCGAAGATCAGGCCGAGCATGACGAAAGCGAGAATGTACAGAGGGAATCTCACGATAGATCGAATTTCCTTATTCACGGTCTGCTCCTGCATGCATTTTTCAGGGAACATAGTATACCGGTTTCTGTCATGAAATTTTACCAAAAAACAGTATTGCCTCTTTCACCTGGGATAAATCAACGCTGGTATTCAGGCACGGGCCGAAAGGACGTTGATTGATAATGCCGAGAATCGGGAGCGGATAGGTATCCGCTATCCCACCGCTCAGATCATTTTCACACGCAACAGCAATAACAGCATCCGGCTTCGTTTCTTGAATAACCCTCCTTGCAAGTGAACCACCGGTGGCAACAAAAAGGTTCAGGTGATTTTCCTCGGCGAGCTGGATCAGGTCTTTTATCTCGCATCTGCCGCATCTTTTGCAGTTGTAAATATTATACGTGAGCCTGATGTCGCATTCATTGATCTGAAGACAGTGCGGGAGAAGGAGAAGGAGATTCTCCGGCCTGAATTTTTCTTTCCTGACTAATCTATTATTGAGGTTAATAATGAATTTCTGGTATTTCTCTTTCTTGTTTCCTGCAAGAGATCCGGCAAACATGAGGAGAGGATATACAATTTTGAGTGCGATCCCTCTTGCCCATCTATGGCTCATCGAAAAACATGCCCTCTTGCAGCCGCCTTCCCCGAAGGAAATCTCTTGCTGCCATTAGCCGCTTCCCTTCAGATTGCAGCTCGATAATCGTAATGAAACCTTCCCCGGTCCCTATAACGAGCTCTTCACCAGCTTGTTCGATTCTGCCCGCAATACCGGATCCTCGGGATGCCCGCACCTTGGTGATTTTAATCCTTTCATTCTTTAAATAACAATATGCGCACGGCCATGGATACATCCCGCGGACCATGTTGGATATCTCGACCGCGGTTTTTGACCATGTAATCTTCCCATCCTCTTTTTTTAAAGGGGGTGCATAGTTCGGTGTTCCCGTCTGCGTGATTCGCTGCAGCGAACGGTCTTCGATTTTTTGAATCGTCTTCATCAGTAATGCAGCTCCGAGATCCGCGAGTCTTCCGCCGAGCGTCTCCGCAGTATCATCATCCTCAATGACTGTCTTTTCCTGGAGCAGTATGTCACCCGTGTCCAAGCCTTCATCCATATACATTGTTGTGATGCCGGTCTTTTTCTCTCCATTGATTATCGCCCACTGAACCGGTGCAGCTCCCCGGTATTTCGGCAGCAATGATGCATGCACATTGATGCAGCCTCTTGGCGGGAGTTT
>JALHSV010000629.1 GCA_022865525.1 Thermodesulfovibrionales bacterium | reverse complement strand
GAGGTATCTAATATCGTCAGGAGGGAAACCCTATCATATAACCATAGAAATTATCGCCTCAGAACAACTTCGGCTCAAAATAATCTCTGAATGGATTGCACATGTCTTTCTTTTGGCAGTGCCCGTCACAGACTTTTATGTACTGGAAGTTTTCTCCTTCCGGACACCATATTTTTGCCGTATTCAGATCCGATTGGCTCTCTTCAGCATCAAGTTTCTTTGTCATGTAATTTCTCCTGAAACCATTTTACTACTTTCAGCTGCATTAGAAAAGAACAGGTCAAATGGCCGTATATTTGACCTTGAATCAGGTCGATTTCTATCAAGGCCTGAAATACCTTAAGAAATGATAATTATGATAAAGAATAGTCAAGAAAACAGTTAATCCAACCGGCCCTTGTCTAAAGCATCCTTTTTCGACGCAAACGGCTCTTGCAATATATCCTTTAAAGAGTAATATAAAAGTAAGAGAAAGAATTGCGATACTCAGGACGGGATTAACCTGAGGATCAACAGTAGTAAGGGAGCAGGAGTTAGATGCAGGCGAGTAAGCCTCCAGCAGCGAGGAGGAAACCCAAAGCATCTACCGAAGCACCGACGTGGATGAAAGAGCTCAAGGTATCCCGGAACTGAGATCGCAAGTTATTCTGGAGCCATTTGAGGGTATTTTGGTCACTCTTCCAACGCAAAAGGCGGAAGTTAAGACTGCCAGCGTAGAGAGGTTGTCCAATAAAGCAGAACCCTTTAAATGGCTCTTTTGTTTTATGGGGTAGCCAGGTCTCAAACTTTTATGTGCAACAGAGGCAATCCAAGCCGCTGCCTTCTGTTTTCCCCCCTGAAAAGGTGTGTTATTCTTTGTGGCACATCTCCCCGTTCCCCCTCATGCTGTGTCTGTATTTTTGTAGGCAGACTTGCAGCGTGACACACAGTATATTTCCCGAACTTTCTTGACAGATCATCGACTGCATGATAGATCCTGGACATTTTCTCTATCCTTGCAGGGTCATCAAAGAGTGTATACTGGACCCCTGTCTCCGAGACAAGGCCGGCCAGAACAATGCCTGTCTGACGATAAAAGCTATAAAGTTCATAAATACGTTTAAACCCTTCCCGTAATGGTCCAAACAGGTCAGACGGATAGGCAGTAGGGCGGCTTAATTTCAACTCAATGCCGGTATTCCTGAATTCCTTCGTCCTGAGAAAAATAATTAGTTTTGTTGCGGCAAGGTTATAACGCCGTGCCTTAATGCAGGCATTCTCCAGGTTTTTGGCAAGCTGCGCAAAGATGAACGTTTCATCATTGGAGGGGGGAGTAAAGGTCTTGGCCTTACTAATAGACTGATAGCTGCTCTTTTCTTCAGTTGTAACAGGATAGACAGACCTTCCATTCAGTTCATGCCAAATCTCCTGATAGGGCTTTGAGAGATGATTCTTTATAAAGTGTTCGTCCTTTTTAGCAAACTGAAGTGCGGTCATAATGCCAAACTTTTTAAGGAATGCAGCCGTGTTGGGTCCAATCCCCCAGACCTTTTCGACCGGAAGATCTTTCAGATAGAGATGGATATCCCTTCCCGGGATGACGGTAAGCCCGTGAGGCTTATTGTGCTTTGAGCCTATTTTTGCAAGAACCTTGGTAATGCTCAAACCGACTGATACAGTAAGACCTAATGCTGCTTCAACGGTTTCCTGCATCTTTTGGGCAATCATTCCATAAGAACCATGAAAACTTCTTCTTAGGCCGGTCAGTTCAACAAAAGCCTCGTCTATCGAGTATCCCTCCACATCAGGTGAGAAGCGTCTGAGTATCTCGAACATCCGGAGGGAGAAAAGGCTGTATGTCTCATAATCAGAGGGCAGGATGACGATATCAGGGCAAACCTTCTTCACCTCATAGAGGCTCATACCCCTTTTAACGCCTCTATCTTTCGCCTCATAGCTGGCAGCTGCAACAATCCCCCGTTCCTTGCCTGTTATGACAGGTTTCCCTCTGAGCTCAGGGTGGATCGCCTGTTCACAAGATGCAAAAAAGGCGTCTGCATCGAGATGGAGGATTGCCCTCGGCCAGGAATGGATCGTTAAAGGCTGCTTATCCATATGTTTTCTCAGAAGGTAAAACTAACGGTATTTTCTGACTACTGCCGTTACTACACCGGCGATCTTGAGCTCTTTTTTCGGTTTGATCGGCTGGTACTTGGGATTGGCGGGCAGGAGCATTACATTCTCACCCCGTTTTCTGAGGTACTTCATCGTCCATTGCCCGTCAACTTCAGCAATAACAATATCCCCATTCTTGGGTTGCTCTCCTTTATCAACAAGCACCATGTCGCCTGGGAGTATGCCGGCTTCTGACATCGAATCCCCTGATACTTTCAGCAGGAAGGTTGCCTCGGGATTCTGGATAAGGAGATCATCAAGGGACAGGTTGTCCGCCAGTTCCTCCTCGGCTGGGCTTGGAAAACCCGCTTCTACTGTTCCGAGTAGTTTTACCGGGGCTGCTATGGATAGCGCTATAAGCCTGCCCTTATCATCTCTTTCAAGAACCTTCAGTTTTTCGAGTTTATTGACGAGTTTAAATACTGCGTTTTTGGATTGGAATCCGGTTATCTCTGCAATCTCCGAAAAACTCGGCATTCTGCCTTTCTGATAATAAAATCTGGCTATCTTCCGGATTCTGCTCCTCAGCTTGTCTTCTCTGACCTTATTCTTCACGGTTTCATTATATAGTGAACGATAGTTCACTGTCAATAGGGATGGAATATAACAATGACTCATTCGTTTTATGGTACTTTATGATATGTGTGGCCGTTTTGTAAGAAGCAGTACCCTCAAGGAAATCTCTGACTATTTTGACGCAGAGCAGCCTTCGTTCGAGTTCGAGCCAAGCTATAATGTGGCTCCTACACAAGACATCATTATTATCAATAACCGTGGGGTAAAGCAGTTGGTGAAATGTCACTGGGGGTTTGTCCCTCCCTGGTCGAAGGAGTTATCTGACGGATATAAGATGATTAACGCCCGATCCGAGACTGTAGATGCGAAACCAAGTTTCAAGGCTGCATTTAGAAAACAGAGATGTCTTGTGATTGCGAACGGCTTTTATGAATGGCAGAAGGAGAAGAAAAAGAAGGTTCCGGTCTATATCTCCCTCAAATCTGGGAAGCCTTTCGGGTTTGCTGGCCTCTACACTGTATGGAAGTCACCGGAAGGGGAGAAGATATGTACCTGCACGATACTTACAACCGAATCTAACGATCTTATATCCACTATCCACGATAGGATGCCGGTGATTATCCCCCGGGATAAGGAGGATTTATGGCTCGATCCTGCAGTGAATGACGTTGAGCTGCTGAAAGATCTTTTCACCTCCATTCCATCAGAGGAGATGGAGATTACTAAGGTCTCTGACAGGGTAAACTCTCCGAGGTATAACTCCCCCGATAACATAAAGCCTGTTTAGGTTTGGAAAGGCCTCGTTTATTTGCACTCGATATTTTCGATCACTGTCATCATCCTAAGCGAACAGTCATTATATGTAATCGGGTATGTCTAACACCTGCAAGTCTGCAGGCTCACCGTATGATTGGATATGGTGAATATCATTCGTGACATTGAGTCTAACCGGAAATTGACAACTTTAAGTAACTTCGTTTTTTATGAGATAAGAATATATTAGAATGTCTTGAACACTAATTATGTTTGCAGTCCTTGTAAGTGCACCTCTTAACTTGCTATCATTATTAGCTTATACGAAAGGAAAAGAATGAATGTTTTGGACCTGCCTTTTAATAAGATCCTATTGATTAAAAAGTCGGATGAACCTGACACGATTCTTATGCTTGAAGACGGTGTAACATATCAGAATCATTTAGGCACCATTCATGCATCTGCTCAATATGCACTGGCTGAAGCTTCAAGCGGGGAGATCCTGGAAAGAAACTTTGGCGACTGGAACGGAGCTTATTTCCCCGTAGTGAGGAGGGTTGAAGTCAAATATAAAAACCCAGCAAAGGGAAGACTATTTTCAGAAGGCTTTATTGAATCAGACAGAGCCATGAAGGCAAAGAAAGAACTCTCGGAAAAAGGACGGACCCTTGTGGACGTCATAGTAAAGATCGTGGACGAAGGGAAGAACATCACCTTTGAAAGCACCTTCACATGGTTTATTGCAAAAGCCAAAAAGTAAAAACAAGGGTTGGAGGTTAGTTTTTCAACAGCCTGTTTATTCTTGCAGATACCCTGGTGCTATTTGTCCGTTATAACAATTCCCAGTTGTACTCTGCAGCATCATCGGCATGATAGTGGGCACTTTGCTCCTGTGAGTAACTTATTCAATACTATTCCCCCTGATGAAGTGCATCTTAATTGTTCAACTTCATGATATGGGGATATGAGAAATCATATCGGTCAAGCGTACTAATACGAACCCCGGATTACCGTACCTGGTGGTTAGCTCCTGGTCGCCTGTTCACACTCTTGCCTCTAATTTGTCCCAAGCTTTGCTAATATAGTAGAATGAGCCGGAAAATAAATTTGACTTTCCCTGTCCTGAACTATGAATCGAAATAAGATATGTCCTGATTGCGAAATTGAGTATCTGCCGCATATCGAGAAATGCGCTGATTGCGGCGCGGTGCTCCTTTTGCACGAGGAGCATAGACAGGCACAAGAGGAAAAGAAACGGCTGATGGCGAAGGCCATTGAAAACGCAGCCGTGGTCAGGGAGGGCGACCTGAAGTGGTTAGGTAAACTGTACAACGTTCTCATCGATGCCGGTATTCCTTGCACGGTCATTTCCGATGCAGGCTGTAACAAAGGCTGTTGCGGAAGTAAATGCCGGTTGATAGTATCTGCAGAGGACCTTGAAAGTGCACAGGAACGCGTTGCGGAATACTACATGGAAATCCATCCGGAGCTCCGGGCTTCCAACGAACTGCTCAGCCAGGGTAAGTGCCCGGCCTGTGGTTCCCCCGTGGGCGTTGGTGACAATGAGTGCTCCGATTGCGGCCTGACGCTCGTGATTATTGAGGAAGAGAACTATGAAGAAGAAGAAGGAGGCGGGGGCAGACTTGATTATCGACACTGATTATGACTTCACCGGCAAATAAGAACCAGGGACATACATAGGCGGTGAACAGATACCGAGGTATTCAAAGGGGATCTTTATTTTTGCTGTAGGAGCAAGATTCGCATTTGTACCTTTGTTACAATTATCACTTGTACTCCACATGATAAACAGGGTGATGACAGCATTTGCTTCTGTGAGCAAAAATACTCTCAACGAAGGGAAAAAGAGGTAGGTTTTATTATTCGATAGAAGCATTTCTTGGTGCTATCAAGGATATCCATTTGAATCAGGACGATGACAGGCATCTCCCATATCCTGAAGCGAGAAATTTTCTTGCACGCCTGAAAGAGAACAATTTCGATGTTTAGATACCCTGCGGTTATTGCCGCAGGGTACTTAATAAAGAATTACTTCAATCCCAGCACATCCTGCATATCATAGAGTCCTGCCGGTTTTCCGGAAAGCCAGAGAGCGGCCCTTAGTGCACCCCGCGCAAAGGTATCCCTGCTCGATACCTTGTGGGTAACCTCGATTCTCTCTCCGAGACCACCGAAGATAACAGTATGCTCTCCGACGATGTCACCGGCGCGGATCGTCTGGATACCGATTTCTTTCGGGGTTCTTTCTCCAATGATTCCTTTCCGGGCATACACAGCGACTTCATCGAGATTCCTGTTCACGGCATCTGCGATCACCTGCGCCATCTTTAAAGCGGTCCCGCTCGGAGCGTCTTTTTTCATCCGGTGATGAGCTTCAATGATCTCGATATCATAGCCTTCGCCGAGGACCCGTGCGATATCCGGGAGAACTTTCAGGAGCAGGTTAACACCCATGCTCATATTGGAGGCCATGACACAGGGGATTTTTTTTGTGAGTTCAATGACTTCCTTCATGGCGTCCGTTGAAAAGCCTGTCGTACCGATAACCATGGCTTTTCCCTTTGACGAAGCAAGCCTCAGATGTTCGAGGGATGCCTCAACGGTTGTAAAAGAAATGATCAGGTCAACAGCATCTATGATAGCCTCAAGGCTGTCAGCGAGTTGAATACCTGTATCACCAATGCCGACGAGAGGACCAATATCTTTGCCAATGTCCTTATGGCCTTTTCGCTCGAATGCGCCGGCCAACTGAAGGCCCGTATACTCACGTGACAAGGCAGTAATCCTGCTTCCCATTCTTCCAGCAGCACCTGCAACAGCTATTTTAACCATGATACCCTCCTCGTTAATTATTATTTTGTTTCCTCTTGTTCGCCCTGATCCCCGTCTTTCTGAGCGCCTGCGATCTTGTATTCTTCGGAAACCCATTTGCCGAAGTCAAGCAACTTGCACCTCTCTGAACAGAAGGGCCTCCAGGGATTTTCCTCCCAGGTGGTTTTGTTCTTGCAAACCGGACAGATGATGATCATTGACTCACATTCTGAATTGTTTGGGCGGAATTTTTCAAGTTGTTTATCAGCATTTCAGAGATGAAACCGTTGAGCGTGCCGGTTAGAGTACCCAAAAGAATAATAAAAGGTGTTATGAGGAGTATCGCTTCAATCCTCTGAACAAAAAAGAAATACGCAATGATGAGTTGAGAAATGTTATGGAACAGAGCCCCAATGATACTGAGCCCAACAACGCTGAATAATCTCGGCACTGCTGAGAGCACAAGTCCCATGGCAAGAGTGCTTGCTATTCCTCCTCCGAGGCTCAGCAGAAAGGCAGGACCGAGAAACGTGCCGGAGAACAAAGATCCGAGAATCACCCGGATGAGCGTGACCATGATTGCAGGATACATGCCGTACAGCACCAATGTTGCGAGGGTGATAATGTTGGCAAATCCGAGTCTCAACCACGGGATTGGTGCTGGAAATAAACTTTCAATACCATGGATCCCCAATGCAAATGCCGAGAGCAGGGCTATGCGGTATTTATCGCGTAACTGCATCAACGCCCCTGTCGTTCTCTTCATGACCGCGTATTGTAACAACAACTTTGTTCGGAAGGCATACCACACCGCCGGTTTCGACCCAACCCTGCCTGATGCAGAGCTTGTTCCGGCAGGGAGAATCCATGATACGAACTCTTTTCCCCCTGATCTCCACAATTGTCTTTCCTTCAGAACCTTCTACGGAGACAGTTTTATCTTCGTTGAGGGGTAAAACATACGCAGGTTTTCCGTCTGCATCGATCAGGACAGTCTGACTCTCTGGAAGTATTTCTCTGATGAAAAAAATTCCCGAAAGGGACAGAATGATCAGGAGCAGAAAAAATAACCGGTCAGCAGCGGTAGTTTTATCAAGCAGGGTTCTTAAGTTCAAGACGCCCCCTGATTCCGGGTGTTGTGTGCAGACTGCCCTTCCTGTCTATGATAATTCCCTCTAGTCCAATCTCTTCGAGGACCTTCATACCTTTTTCCGGGCCGAGTATGAATATTCCGGTGGCAAACGCATCAGAAAGGGCACCTTCTGTTGTAATGATGCTTGCGCTCTGACATTCCTCCGCAGGATAGCCTGTTTTGGGAGAAATCAGATGATGGAATCGTCTGCCGTTCAGGATAAAAAACCGTTCATAGTCTCCCGACGTCGATATTGACATATCCCTGAGTTCAAGTGTTGCCATGACTTTATCCTGTTCCTGTGCCCCTGGATCCCGGATACCGACCCTCCATGGGCTGCCATCAGGTTTCAGTCCGTAGGCTCTGATATCGCCTGCAATAGCAACAATTCCTGAGACTATGCCATGTTTTTTCAAAACCTCGGCTGCCCTGCCGGCAGCGTATCCTTTCATAATTCCACCGGGATCGATGAGCATGCCTTTTTTCCTCAGAAAGACCGTCGATTGATCCCTGTTTATAACCATATCATGATAATTGACCAGTGAAAGATTTTTTATGATTGCAGCATCGTCAGGTTTGATCTTTTTATGAAAATCGTACAGTGCAATGACAGGACCGATGGTCGGATCGAAAGCTCCGTCCGTCTTCTCAGACACATACCGTGCTTTTGTGAGAAGTTCAAGGATATCGGATGAAACTTTTATGGCAGAAATACCGGCATGAGTATTGATTTGGGATATTTCGCTGTCCGGCGAATAAAAGTTCGCTGCCTTTTCGAGCCGCTCGATTTCATGAAATCCCTTGTCAATCGCCTCATCAGCATCAGATGATGAGCGTGAAACAACGGTGATGGTGACAAGGGTATCCATAATGATCCTGCTTTTCTTGAATATCCGCTCCTTCTGCGGAGCGCACGCAAAACCAGTAAACAGCAGACAGGACAGAGTAAACAGGAAGAAATAAAAGACAGAAATTATTGATTTTAGATTATTGATTGGCGGCATTCTTATGATGCTGCCCGCGCATAATCGAAGTGCGTAAGCTTGTCCTTCAGAAATCGTCCCGTATAGGAATCAGGGTCCGCACTGACCTGTTCGGGAGTCCCTTCTGCGATAACCCTTCCTCCTTCATCTCCGCCTTCGGGACCAAGATCAATAAGATAATCCGCAGATTTTATCACGTCCATATTGTGTTCAATGACAATAACCGTATTACCTGAATCAACCAGACTGTTTATAACCGTGAGCAGTTTCTGGATATCAACAAAATGAAGGCCGGTCGTTGGCTCGTCGAGGATATAGAGGGTGTGGCCCTTTTTAGCCTTTCCGAGTTCCTTCGAGAGCTTTACCCTCTGTGCCTCTCCGCCTGAGAGTGTTGAGGCAGGCTGCCCAAGCTGCAGATACCCAAGCCCAACATCCTCCAGGACTTCAAGTTTCCTGCGTATGGGAGGGATCGATGAAAAAAATTGCAGAGCTTCCGAGATCGTCATCTCAAGTACTTCTGCTATATTCTTTCCCCGGTATTGTATTTCGAGTGTCTCTCTGTTATATCGTTTCCCCTTACAGGCATCACAGGGTATATAGACATCAGGCAGGAAGTGCATCTCTACTTTGATCAGGCCGTCTCCGGCGCACGACTCACACCTTCCCCCGGTGAGATTGAAACTGAACCGGGAGGCAGAATAGCCTCGTATCCGTGAATCAGGTACCTGGGAAAACAATTCCCGTACGAACGAAAAGAGACCCGTATATGTCGCCGGGTTAGACCGCGGCGTTTTCCCCAGTGGCGATTGGTCAACACTGATTACGCGGTTTACTTTGTCCACCCCCTGTATTTCTGTGTATCGGCCCGGGATTGATTTGCTGCCGTACAGTTCTCTGGAGAGTGCCTTGAAGAGTATCTCGAATACGAGGGTGCTTTTCCCTGACCCGGAAACGCCGGTAATACAGGTAAAGGTTCCGAGTGGTAGTTTGAGCGAAATGTCCTTGAGGTTGAATTCCCGGGCACCAATAATCCTGATGAAGTCCTTTGGCTCACGTCTCCTGAAAGGAATATCGATTGACAGTGATCCGTTGAGGTACTGGCCGGTGACAGAATTGCCGTTTCTCAGGATCTCTTCAGGTCTGCCGGAAGCAACAACCCAGCCGCCTCTCAGTCCTGCTCCGGGGCCCATGTCAACGATATAGTCGGCCCAGCGTATTGTCTCCTCATCGTGCTCGACTACAATAACAGTATTTCCGGCATCCCGTATTGAAGAGAGGCTTTCGAGAAGCTTTCTGCAGTCTCTCGGGTGCATGCCGATACTTGGTTCATCGAGAATATACAGAACACCGGTCAGTGAAGAGCCGAGTTGTGTTGCAAGCCGTATCCTCTGAGCCTCTCCTCCCGAAAGGGTTAGGGAAGACCTGTTCAGGGTGAGATAGTCCAGTCCGACTTTCTCCATAAAATGGAGCCGGTCTTTCACCTCTTTCAGTATCCGTGATGCGATAACCTGCTCCCTTTCTGTGAGAGTAAGGTTTTTCAGAAAAAAAACGGCGTCTTTGACCGTGAGTTGAGCAAATTCACCGATGTTTGTTCCCTGTACCTTAATGCTCAGGGCTTCCTTCCGCAGTCTCATCCCATTGCAGAGCCTGCAGTATTTATATTCTTCGAGTTCAGTGGAATCTTCATCAATATTTTCGAATCCAAGACCATTGCATCTCGGACAGGAACCCTGCTTGCTATTAAATGAGAAAAACATCGGGTTTATCTCCGGGTAACTGATCCCGCAGTGCAAGCATACAGCGGTTTTCGAAAAGAGGATGTCCCTGTTCTCTGCAAGGAGATTAATGACAACCGTGTCAGCATAACCGAGAGCGGTTTCTATGGAGTCCTTTATCTGACGGTCAATGCCGGGCTTTATGATCAGCCTGTCGATAACAATCTCAATCGTATGGCGTTTATGCTTACTCAGCGTAATATCATGCGTAAGGTCCAGAATCTCCCCGTCGATGCGTGCCCTGATAAAACCCTCCCTGCGCATCTTCTGGAGCTCTTTGCGGTATTCTCCCTTTCTGTCTCTGACGATCGGGGAGAGTATCTGAATCCGGCTTCCTTCCGGCAATGACATAACCGAATGCATGATATCCAGTGATTCCTGTTTGGTTATCATGGAACCGCAGTTATAGCAGTACTGTTTCCCGATCCTCGTATAAAGGACTCTCAGGTAATCGTATATCTCCGTGATTGTGCCGACCGTTGAGCGGGGGCTCTTGGTAACGGTTTTCTGATCTATCGAAATAGACGGGGAAAGTCCTTCGATGAAATCAACATCCGGTTTTCGGAGTTGCTCGATGAACTGCCTCGCATAAGCAGAAAGACTCTCAACATACCGTCGCTGTCCTTCAGCATAAATGGTGTCAATGGCAAGGGATGATTTTCCCGATCCTGAAGGACCGGTTATGACAGTTAATGCTTCTCTGGGAATGGAAAGATCGATATTCTTGAGATTATGCTCCCGTGCACCTTTTATGATTATGAAATCCTGCATAAGGGTATCTTTTCACTATAACTGAAAACATGAGGCGAGTGAAAGTATGTATTTTTTCAAAAGATTGTGTAAGATATCTCCATGAGAAAGATAGTGCTGCTGGTATTCCTGCTTCTTTTTCCCGCCATCTCGCATGCCCAGCCTTCCATTGCATTCGATGCGGAAACCCATGATTTCGGAACAGTAACCGCAGGGGAAACCATAGAACATGTTTTCCAGGTTAGGAATGCCGGAGATAAGGAGCTTATTATCGAAAAGCTGGTTCCATCCTGAGGGTGTGCGGCGGTCATGGCCAGTTCGAGCCATATCAATCCGGGAGACAGCGGAAAGATTACCGCAAAGATTGATACAAAAGGAAGAATAGGGCCAATCTCGAAGGGTATCCAGATTTTTTCGAACGATCCCAAGAGACCCGTTGTATCCCTTTATCTTAAAGCAGTCATAAAGTAGTGCGCCATATATTCTTTTCCTGCTTCCGGTTAAAACCCCGATGTAGATTATAGGTAAAATATGAGTATGTCCCTTAAGGAGAGTTGTCCGGGCAGTCGGGAAATACGAACGCCCTATCCGGAAGAAATAACGTGTTTCTGGTGTGATACAGTCTCAGAGATATGGTCTGATGAGGCTGAAATAACATGTAAGAGATGCAAGAGAACGATATCTCGGGAGATGAAACCTACCTGCATCGAATGGTGTCCTGCCGCAAAGGAATGTATCGGTGTCGAAAAATATGAGAGGCTGACGAAAGGCAGGAAAAAATAAGTCAGGGCTGGCGGAAAAAGCAGAGTTCGTCAGCTTCTCTCTTGAGAATTCCGGCAATTTCCTTATCAAGACCGCTTCTTGCAACAAACGTCTGTTCATCGATGTCAGCAATGTCCTTTGCAAAAATAAATTTGTTGCGAAAGAGTATATCGAGGATAGGTTTTTTTACAGACGTCAGGATGGTTACCGGATACAAGCTCTTGTTTTCGATCATCTTTTCGAGGCTTTCTTTTTCAGGATATCTCCAGCTAACAATCTTGAGTCCCATACATTCAGCAAATTTTATTGCATCGGCAGAACACCGCGTATTTGTCACAAGCCATCCCTGCCGAATCAGGACAGGACTATCCGGGGTTGATTCATAGGCTCTTTTGATATCGATGAAGCGTGAATGAATGTAGAGTGCTGTTTTCACGTCGGTGGGATTACCGCCATTGCTGTGATATTTACACTCTATGACAAATCCTTCATCAGCCTTCGTTGCAAACACGTCGACTTCATGGGTGACGCAATATCCGTTCAGAAACTTGTTGACTTCCACTGAATAACCATACTCCCTGAGGATCCGCGCAAAATATTGCTCGAACTGATAACCCGCAGGGCCGAGAGCATAGATACCCCTTTTGATGGAATACCGCATATCCGCAGCACGGTTGTATTGCCGCAGTAACTTCCTTGCCATTCTGAAGATGTGTTTTGTGCGTAACCGTGGAGTGATCTGCGCTGCAACTTTCTGTGCGATATTCAGTGCAATATCTTCAGATGCGCCTGAGCGGATAAGAGAGTCGACGAGTTTCCGGATGTCGAAATCCTCTGCCTGACCGGATGCCTTCACAATAGATACAGACATTGAGAAATACTATACCATACAAACTGCAGGTGAGAAAGGCAGCCAGGGAGGGTATCTGGCTGCCTGAAGGAGTGAAAAGAAGAATCGCTTTTTATATTTGATAGTAGAATACCTGAGAAATGTGATGAAATAATGAAGGAAGTATGAAGGATTGATGAAAAAATATCGGAATAAAAAACAAAACACAATAACACTCTCTTTGCGGTACTTCACTTGCCTATGGCAGACTCACGGTGACAATATTCGTCGCACCAGCCAGATACTCTAATCCCTCGAATAAAATTATCAATTAAATCAATATAATACAGGAT
>JALHSV010000628.1 GCA_022865525.1 Thermodesulfovibrionales bacterium | reverse complement strand
TTAATAATTTCAGAAAAAGCTCTTGCTGCTTCGGTTGCGTTGATTATTTTTCCCATTAGTGACCTCCATAAAATCTGATAATCATATTTTATGCAATTTACTGTTCTATTACAATATTGATTGTTGAGATTCGCTTGTAGTGGGTATATAATACCTACTATGAAGACGTCTAAGATTCTCCATACCAAAGAGATTAAAGAATAAGGGGAGGTGATTGGGATGAAGATAAAAAGGATTAAAATCGAAATAAGGAGCCTTGATAATGCTTTCAAAGAAGCCGGTGAGGTTTTCGAAAAACTGACAAAGGGAGAAACTGTCCAGAAAAAAACAGCAATCTACTTTAATAATCTGAAAGAGATGCGAAAGGTACTTACAGAAAAACGACTTGAACTTCTTAAGACAATCAAAGATAAAAAGCCTGCCTCTGTATATGCGCTTGCAAGAATGGTTAATAGGGATATCAAAAATGTTCTGCAAGATCTGTCATATCTAAAAGAGCTCGGACTTGTTGAGATAACAGAAACAAGAGATAAGAAAATCCCACACGTTGAATATGATAAGATTGCCCTTGAAGTTGCGATCTAAGTAACGCGGCGAACTTGCTTCTCCATTTAACACCCCCTCCCTAACCCTCCCCCCTCAAGAGGCTGTGTCGCAATTGTATGTGTAAGGTTGCTTACTCATTGGAAACACTTAAAAACTACGTCATTCCCTGGCTTGACCAGGGAATCCAGGGTTTTTACGTAACACCCTGAACAATTCGCGCTGAAAATATTCCGTTCCCAACATATATTTTGCAATCAAATACCTCTTATAGTGTTATGAACCCTGCATGGCTTTGAACCTTACAACAAAACTCTACTACCCCACCAAGTAAAGTTATCATCCGCGCTATGTTAAAGCAGGTCGCTCCAATCGATATTTCTGCTTTTGCACCCTCGCGGCCACGAAGCAAGAAGTTTCTTATCCCCAGATTATGTTTGATGTGTCCAAACGGGTGTTCTGCTCTTGTCTTTCTTCGAGAATATATCTCCTGAGATTCAGATTCATTGAACTGCCTCTCTATTTTCTCCTTGAGCTCTTCCCTTGAAAGACGCTTAATTTTTCGGCCTCGCAACGAATTTGTACAAATGCCAAAATGCCTGCATTGCCGACAAAGCTTGGCGTCTTTGATCCGATAAACCAATCGCTCTCCTCGGGTATCCTGTGTGGAGTACATAAGCGAATGTCCTTCAGGGCAGTAGTAGCAATCCTCTCCCGCGTGATAGGTGAATTGACTTTTGCTGAAGGGCTTCTCAGGTTGGTGCAATGCTTGCCGCTGGGAAGGAACAACTACCTTTATATCTTTTCCATCCAGTTTCTCAAGTTCCTTTGTATTCGAATAGCCTGCATCAGCACATACAACTTCACAGCTTTTCTCCATAACCTCTTCTGCTTGCTGAACCTGCCCTGATAACTGGTTTATATCTGCTGTTTCACTGACAGCATCAGCATGAACAATAAGTCCATTCTTATCATCAACGACGCCCTGGGCATTATAGCTTGCATGGGAACCATGGATGCTCCTCATCAATGCGCACTCCGGGTCTGTTTGATTAACTGTTCGTTCCACTCCATCCCTGGTCAGAGCTCCTTGTGTTTCAAATTCAGAGAGAATTCCCTTGATTCGTTCCCGGAGATTTCTTTGATCGATAAGTTTTTCCTCCATTTTTACCAGCGAGCCATCTCCTTTTTCTTCTTCATCAAGACGTTCACTTTCCTCAAGCAGGTTCTCTATCCGGATATCGATATCCTTTACCTTGCCTTCATATTGCTCTTTGCTGTAGTTTCTTCCTCTCGATGCGTTTGCCCGTATCTTTGTCCCATCAATAAAAAGAATATTGCCATCAATCAGCCCTAATTTCATGCACATCCTGGCACACTGCCGTAATACCAACTTTAGTGCCTTCTTGTTATTCTTCCTGAATTCTGCGATGGTCTTGTGATCCGGTTTTAACCCTCCCAGAAGCCATATGAATGCCACATTCTCATGAACTGCCCGTTCAAGTTTCCTCGAACTCTTTATCCCATATGAATATCCATATACAACCAGTTTCAGCATCGCCTTCGGATCATATGCCGAATTTCCTACTTTATGAGGGTCTACTTCTAAATCGATCTCACCAGGATTCAGTACTTCTATGAACGTGTCATATGCCCTCACCGGATGTCCTTCCCCGATATATTCATCTATGCTCTGGGGGAATAAGGTGATCTGCTTACGACTACCACATTTATATGCCATTATTCTCTCCTTTTTTATACATGTGAAATTCTAGCATATAAATGACCTTCTTTCATCCGCCTCATTGCTATAATTGCGACACAGTCTCCAAGCCGGACAATGACAACATTTGATTACACCTAATTTTTCTTATGAACTTTATCATTTCCCATGCATTACTTCTCTAATCTTTTGGAGTGTGTCCTGGTAAATATCCTTTTTGAGCG
>JALHSV010000087.1 GCA_022865525.1 Thermodesulfovibrionales bacterium | reverse complement strand
TTTCCCGGTTGTGCGCGGCGTGAGCGTGGATGTGCTCCAGCGCGAAACGCCGGCCTGGCTGGCCGAACAGCATGCGCTGAAAACCGACATCGTGGAGATGGAGTTGTTTCCCCTGCGCTGCTTCCTGGGCCGGCCCTTCCACGCCCTGGTGGTTTTAAGCGACCGCGTGGAGGAAAAAGGGATCAGCCCTTTCCGCGAAAAGGAAAAATTCAACTCAGAATTCAACCGCGCCTTTCAAGCCATAACGAGGTACATCAACCATGAAAAAAGTCATTCTGAAAAAACTATCGATTCTATGGCAAAACAGTCAAAATAATATTCGAGTTAATCAAATGATATTATTTTTAACCTACTTTCACTTATTTTGACAAATATATATTGACAATATCTTGGCATTAACTTAAGTTGATTTTCTAGGAGAATGTTATAATGAAAATTAAATGTAGAATTTCAGGAAACATTCTTGCAATAGGAGGAATAATCCTCTCTATTGGCGCCGGTTTATTGTCACTGGAACCAGTATTTGGGCTTAAATGGATATTCCTACCCATTGGAACTATTGTTTTTCTTCTTGGAGTCATCATTGTATTTTTTGGATGCTTTGAGTTTGTATCTGGGCCTGAGATTAAAGACAATTGGGACGACAACCTTCTAAGGAAAGCATTAGAAACAGCTCCTCCGAAAAGTACGGTTAGTATTCTGCAAACATGGCTCCCGGATAAAGAAAAATTCTGCCCTTTTATGGAAGAATTGTTAATTGATGGTAGCAAGCAATTCCATTTCAGGGTTCTTCTTATGTATGGCAGTAAAAAAAAGGTTAATGATGATTTGCTTAGCGCAAGGATAAGATTACGTGCAGAAAGTCATGATGATGCATTCCAGGAAATTGTTGGTACAATTAAGCGTTTAAATCAAATGAAACAAAAAGTAGACACATCATGGGTTACTAAATATATGGGGGCAAAATTAGACATTCAAATTCGCAGTTATAAATTTATGCCATTTGGTCCAATTTATCAAATCGGTAATCAAATGATGCTTATAGGATTCTACCTTAATTCAGAATCCTCGGTTCATGGACCAATGTTAATTATTCGTAATCCAAAATCGAGAATATGGAAAAAATTTGAGGATAACATAAACAACGGATGGAATTCTTCAACCGAAGTCAAAGAGGGCTCTAATTGTTTTTGAGGTAATCAGATGCAGTATAAAATTCTAGCAAAAGGTTTTGGGGGAATCAACAAAGTAGTTGCTGGCAAAGTTATTGAATGGAGAGAAGGCTTTTTTTGCACACCTTCGGTCATCAAAGAAGCAATAATTTATGTTAGAAAACACTTACCTTTATTCCAAACTGCATTTTTGATTGAAAACAATGTAAAAGCTGTTTTGATCGGCGAGGGAGGGAAAAATTATCATCCACTAATTCTTCTAAATGATGCTATGGTCCCAGCCATTGCAGGATTGGGAGACATAGATTTACCAGAAAAGGAAATTACAATTGATAGTAAAAATGGTATTATTTATCATGGTTTTGTTGAGTTACCAAAGAAAAATTCTATTTTAACTTCTCCAAAAACAGTTACAAAGATTTATGTTAATGTTGGTTATCCTTCAGCACTTACTACTGCTGCAAAAACTGGTGCTGATGGTATAGGGTTATTACGAACAGAATTTATTTCCGTAGGGACTCTTTCAAAAATATTATTTAAAAAATACAACAAAAAATACAATATACTTGATGCTATTATTAACTCAAATGAAGCTGATATATTATATGCGATATCAAAAAATAAAATATTTAGAGAATATTTAAAGATTGATTATAAAGACACTTTCATTAAGGCAATGAATAATTTCGGACAAAAAGAAATAATAATAAGAACATTAGATATCGCCAGAAAAACGGATGAGCCAATGGGGAACAGAGGAATTCGTCGATGTATATCTGAAGGTGGTGATACAATAAAAATGCTTGCAGAATCAATAAAAGAAGCTCTCTTGCAAACAAAAGGTGATTTTAACATCGGTATTATATTGCCTCTTGTTTCCCATTACTCTCAAATAAAAACTTCGCTTGACATTATCTTATCTTCAGGTCTGGTTCTTAAAAAGAAAAAAAATGATTACTTAGGAATCAAATTTGGATGGGAAATTGAACAACCAGCCGCATCTGAAAATAATGAAATATGGTTATTGGCATTTCAAAAGGAATATGGGATTTCACCTCACTATATCGGGATTGGGACCAATGATCTTACGCAATTTACAGTAGCTTTAGGAAGAGATGCTATTTTTAAAGAAACAAATATTGTAGCAAAAAATTATCTGGAAAATCTATACGATGAAAGTGATTTATCTGTTATTAGACAAATAATGAAGGTAGCATCCCAATGTAAACATGTTGGAACCAAAGTATTGCTTTTGGGTCAAGCTGCATCAAGGCCAACCTATGCCGAATTAGTAATTTCTTTAGGGATAATCCCATCAGTTGAAATAGAGAATGTTCGAAATGTAAGAACTATCGCAAAAAACTATGAAAAACAATATAACAAAACAAAAATATTTAATAAATACATCAATAAAATCACAAACCAATATCCTGTAAGTATTAGAAAACATATTAGAAAAAAATTATCGCAAATTATGGAAACAAATAGTGGCTGAGACATTTTTTTTAATACATGAAAATTGCTGGAAAACTGACTTTACGCATAAAGGATTTTTT
Source organism: Thermodesulfovibrionales bacterium (assembly GCA_022865525.1). Lineage (GTDB taxonomy): Bacteria > Nitrospirota > Thermodesulfovibrionia > Thermodesulfovibrionales > SM23-35 > JALHSV01. The sequence goes on along the minus strand of JALHSV010000087.1, from coordinate 14,752 downwards.
TTCGGTAGTGTCAAGTATTTTTTGCACATTTGATTTCAGGTAGTCCTGAGTTGAAAATGAGAATGTGGAAAAGTGGGGCCCGCGAAGCGGGATCCAAAGGGTTGGGAGAAGCTCACAGACAACTATTGTCTATCAACAATCTTAGCGGTGTGGCGCGGCGTGTTAGGCGAAGTCCCCAGCCTGATGTTTATCGGACTATTTACCACACCCGCAAAGATGGTCTACGCAATACTCTGCCTTACTGATCATTCCTTTCACGATCTGCTTCTTACTTGTGTTTTTGCGGGTAGAAGCAAGAATAGATTTCTCCTTCATGGGTTTTGTAATGATTTTCATTTTGTTTGTACCTCCGTTTAACTAGATAAATTTTTAAGTGTTTTATTTAAGTTTATTCCGCTGGTTGAACAGTTTGTTGTCTGACATTTTTTCCGGATGTTGATCCGATTCAATTCGGAGAAAGAACCAAACGCTATTGTTTTTAAAGCGTATGAAGTGTTAGCCGGGATGAGAGCGCAGTAACTACCTGTATTACCGTGCTCAAGCCTTGCCTTCCTGCAGCCGCCCATACAAAGCGGAAGGAACTTACAAGAATAGCACCGCTGATCAAAGAGATCTATTTCTGTCCATACACTCAATTGTTCCTTCTCAATATTGATTTTCCCATCACTACTTAAACTCCCAATGCGGTTTTTAGGATCAAACGTGGAAACGCTACATTTAAAAACATCACCATTATAGTTTATGATGAACTGGTTATTTCTTTCGGCGTAGCAATAGACAAGTTTACCTGGTTGGATATTTCCTAAGGTTACATCATACCCAAGTTTTTTTGCAAGAGAATAATATTTAGTAAGCGATATTGATATTTCGCTAGATGGGATATTATCATTGGCAGATATGCTGTTTTCTCCAAAGATAGGTTCAAAGACGACGCGCAATTGCGAACGAATTGGAGATGGAAACAACTTCAATAATTCGGGGATCGAGTGTAGATTGTCTTGATTGAAGTTGACACGGACAGATATCTTTACTTTGGGGTGAGCTTGGGCCAGCAAAACAATATTATTGAAAACCCGTGTAAAGGTTCCGGTACCATCTTGTAGAATCCTTGTTCGATTGTGTAACTCTGCTGGTCCATCAACGGTGACTTGAAAGTTGTGATATCCCACTTGAATGAGTTCCTTAATTCTAGATTTATTGAGAAGGTATCCGTTCGTGGTAATATTTGTGAGAAGGGCAACATTATGCTTGATACATAATCCCTTGATGAAAGTCCCCAATGAAATAATCAGTTTGTAACTCAATAATGGCTCCCCACCAAACCAGTTTAGAAGAATAACTTTGAAATGCGGTACTTCCTTCTGAAGCCAGAGTTTTACTGCTCGCGCTGTCTGATCACTCATTTGTGTTCCCGATTGGTGAAACTCGTAACAGTAGGGACAAGCAAAGTTGCAGTTCATTGTTGGCATTATCACTACATCTAAGCGGTTGGGATCATTGATGCCGTGAAGTTTCCTCGTTCGCAGGATTTGAAATTCATCAATGTTGGCCCGAATGAGATACTTACCCTTCAAAAGCTGAGATTTAATGGTCTTCATCTTGATATTGGTGAGTGGTAAGTTTGGTTCTTGCAGAAAACGATTAGCCAAGTTGAATTGGGATGATTTCCAGAGTGTCAGGGTTCCATAGAGAGAGTTGTAAAGAATAGTTTTCTTGGTTGTTGCATCTTCGATAATGATATTGAATTGTGATTCTTTCATTGCTTAATCCATTCGAAGTGTTAATTTTATTATAGCAATGTTAAAAATAATAATCAAAGCCTTATCTCTGTTTATTATTTCCCGGGGATTTTTTGCTCCCATGTCAGCAGCTGTGGACGGATTGCATTTTGTGTAAACCTGTCATTTGCTAGTCCTTGCTATTTGGGCATCTCAAAATCCTTAAAATAAAAAACACGAATGCCAAAAGCTCCGAAACAACCATTACTATTCTGATTCGTAACTCTCGGGGCAAGAAATGAAATGAAAAAGGCTACTGTTGGTAATTTTAAGAGTATGTTTTTAGCATTTCAGGGTAAAAAATTGGGAACAGTTTTGCCAGAGCTGCCTGGCCATAGTATTGGGATATTTTTTTAGGATTAAAATTCAATTACTTGGTCATAAATATCAGGCTAGGTTTAGATCGTGCCCATAAATCAATCCTAGTGAGATTTTTTTATTGTTCTAACTCAACTAGAATTGCTAAGGTATTTGCAATTTCAATAAAAGTTCCTTAATATCCCATCATGGACAAAACAAATTTGCCAACTCGGATAATTAAAAGGATGGTAATTGTCCTTGCTGTTTATCCGATCATTTTTTTTCTTGGGCTATTGATATTGTTTCTGGGATCGAGCAGTGCTGGAACGAAAGCCGTTCTGTTGTTTCTTGCTATGACACTTTTTATGATCGGATGCTTCCGCATCATTGGTCTTTATGTACCTAGTTTGCCGGTTGAGAGTTTCCTGAAACGGCTCGCATCGCCTATTGGGCTAATTTCCGGGGGAATTTATTTCCTGCTTAGGGGCCAATCAACTATCGGTTTCGGGCTCTCATGGGGGGCAATCATAATTGGATGTTTAAGTGTTTTTACTTCGTTGCAAAGGATTCTTCCCGAAGTGCTTCTCGTAAGGAGGTTGGTGGATAGCTACAATCGTGGGTTGCAACCAAAACTTAAGCTTTCCTATTTTTATCTGGTTTCCCAAGCAGGAATCGGTGTCCTTTGGGCCCACCGTCTTTCTCGTGCGATAATTACGTCACTTTGGAAAATTCATGGAAAAAGGATTGTATGGCCGCTTTTATCATATTCATTGCGTGGCCAGAAAAAAGATGTACGTCTCTGGATCGGAGAACACGCATCGGCGCTCATATGGGTCCTTGCACCAGGTGATCCAACGGACCTTGATAAAGAAAGCATGCATCAGATTCGCCTTTGCATGGGGAAAGTTTTTCTCCTTCAATTATCTGTTGGAGACGATCGGATTTCGACCGAGCTCTTTCCTCGTGAGGTTATTAAGCTTACCATAAAATTTCGATCCGCAGACATTAGCGGTTTCAAAATGGAAGACGCTGTCTCGACAATAACCCATCAACTCGCTGCAACAACATTTCCAATTGCCAATTCAGATGAACGCCTGGATGAAGAATTGATTACAATGCAGCATTGTCTGGCAAATAAGGGACTTCCACCCATCGCTGGTGCCTATCTGCGTTTTCGGTTAGCAGCGAGCGATGTAGAGAGGTTCCTCTGCTTATTGGATTGCGTGGAAACGCTTATCAGAATTTCGGCATTCGTCCTTGTTGCAAACCGCCTAAATGCGCCGGACGGATCATTTCCAGATGGCATCAGCAAACTTTTCTCAAGACCTTCTCTTGGTCAATGGGTGCAGCTGCTGCGCGATTTATGCCAGGTTCCGCAAGACGATGCGATTTCAAAAAATATTGTTGAGTTCTGGTCAGGACCTCTTGCAGGCGCGCCAGTACAGTTGATTGATGATGCAAAGGGATCGGGCCTTGATTGGCGTGGACAATTGCCGAGAAGCCACCTGGCTTGGCTCGATTGGTTTGTCTGGATCCGCAATCAAACACGTGGGCATGGATCCGTTGACGAGGATAAGGTCGCTCCGATTTGGCATTCAATCCATGAAACTTATCTTTTAATGTGCCAGCATCTTGGTTCAATCACTTGGCTTCCAGGGTTGGCTTCGCCTGATGCAAAGGGCTCTTTTGAGTTGGCAAGCGGGTGGTGCCGCGAACAAAAACTTAGGATCTGCAAACCTGGCGTTGAGCCAGCATTTTTGCTGATGGGGGAGGGTACAGATCAGTCGGCTCTGCAACTCTATCCTTTTGTGGTGAATGCGGAAGGAACCTTTTGGCTATGGAATTCTACGCATGACAAGGAAATTGAATATATCGACTATGGTTCGGGCCAAATAAAAAGATGGTCGCTTGATGGAACTGATCCCATCGAGTTGTGGCATACCTGTGCTAAAATTTATCCAAAATAACTCCAATTTAAAAAATGACCTTATATCAGGATACGGGAATATGACGGAGCGGTCATGATTTTCTTTGGTGTATTGAAACTTGTGGGAAAAACTTGGAATAGTGAATAGCATTTATTTTGAATATTTTCAGGAGAAAGAAAGTGAACGTTGAACAACTTAACCAGTTGGCCACCATATGTGGCATATTCCTTATCATCTGGGAATTGATCAAAAAACACATGGCCGGAACGGTTTTCAGTATTTTGGCCTTGCTCCCCCTGGTATTTGTGGAAGCCAAAGTTTACTTGCTTTTTACCATCATTATGACCCTACCGGTAGTTTTTGAAGAACGGTGGAACAAAAGAAGTCAAAAAGACATGATGCGCTCTGTCCTTGCAGCCGGAGTCATTGCCTGCACTGTCGCGATGATCACTCATTCATGATTATGATGAAAGCTGAGGAAAATATATGATCAAGCAAAGTGCAGACGGTCAAAAGCAACAAAGGAATAGTGAGATTTCAGGATTGGTCAATATTCCCAGCCCGCTATACCGGCTTATAACTCTTTATAATAATGAAACCCAATCATTTCGCAAGGTTCACCGGTTGATCGATACGTTCGAGTGGGCCATAAAATGGCATACCCTGTTGGCCGTTTCAGACCTGATCCGCGAGCAGCAGATTCCCGACCGGCTCAAGATCTTGCTTGCTGAGGGGCTGCGCACCCCATCTCTTGGCACCTGGATGTTCTTTTATCGCGAAGCCCTCGGGGGATTGATCAAGCCCTCGCTGCCATATAGGGAGTGGAGCCAGCTGAAGACGCTCGAGAAGAAACACAACATCGTCTCTTTCCGCACAAGTTACGCTCACGGCGCCACCCCAACCGATGGAGACTGCCAAGCAGACTGCGACAAGCATTGGCCGGTGTTGTTGAAGTTGATCGACAGTAGCATTTTTTTTGATGTTCGGCTTGTAGCTGCTGGGAAAAACGGCTTTGTCCTGCTCCAGGGTGCATCTCCCACTCCAATGAAAAAATCTGAAATAACTGAACTTGAGAATATTTTGAATGAACCGGGACGTACGGCAGCCCTTCTGCCTGAGGGCAAGTTGCTTTTGCTCTGGCCCATCGGGGTCTATGCCGAGGACCCACGAGATTCTAACGAAATGGATTTTTTCTATTTCAACGCACTGAAGGACAAGAAGATCGAGCAATTGAACTACGAGAAGGCCCTGCGGATTCGAAACAAGGCGCTGTGGGAGCCGTTTCATCGGGTACTGCCGCTGGGCGAGTGGCGGCGCATTACCAATCCCGACCTGGAGTTGTTCCGAGAGAAGGTCGAAACCTTGACCGAAAATTTCAAGGGTCGGGTGGCTGCGCAGAAGCAGTTAGGCGAATTTTTCCGGAATGGCCAGGGTACCTTTTTTGTCTGGGGTGGTCCCGGTATTGGCAAGAGTGCCCTGCTGGCCCAGGTTTTCAAACTCTTCCGTGCCGGCGATTCTCTCGAAGGCAAAGCCTCATTAGATAACCCGATCCACTTGCTGGAGTACTTCATCCGCCGCGGTACCGAGTACGCCAGTGTGATCCGTTTCTTGCGCTACCTGAACCAGAAACTGGATGCCGCCTACGGGCTTAAGGGGCTGGGACTAGGCGAAAAGGAGACCGAACTGTGGGAGCAGCTGCAGGCCAGGCTGAACGCCATAGGCGAGCAGGATAACCCCGCCCCCGCCATGCTGCTTGTCGACGGACTTGATGAGCACCCTGAGTTGCGTAAATACATCCCCGAGTCGCGTGGATGGTTGAAAATAATGATCTCCTCGCGCCGACAACCGGAAGTGGAGGGTTGGGCACGAGAACGGGATCGCGAACGCTCTTCCAGCCTCGAGCTCGGGCCACTGAGCGGTAATGATGTACGGGCCCTTCTCTACGACGTGGTGGACAAGTATCAGGAAGGATTCACCGCTGAATACGTCCAGGCTGTGATCGAGCGGTCCGAGGGTAACCCGCTCTACCTCAAGTTGCTTTGCGACCAGCTCTTCAGCGCTGGCGGGCAAGTAGGATCGGTACGTGAAATCCCCGCAAGAATGACCGACCTCTACCGACAGACTATGAAGAGGGTCTCGAACGAGGGCAAGGAGCCCGAAGTGGTTACCTTACTTTGTCTCTTGGCGGAAGCCAAGGAAAGCTTGAGCATCGATGTTATCGCCGAGTTCTTGGCTTTGCCTAAGGTACGTGTAGAGAGTCTGGTGGACTTGACACGCGAACTCCTTTATGAAGATCCTGCCATGCCAGAAGTGGACGATTACCAGTTGTTTCATGAGTCATTGCGGGAGTGGTTGAGAGAGAACTTCCAGGTGGATTGTGATGAAATGGCCAAGTGCCTAGCCAATTGCTGTCTTGCCTACCGTGAGATAAAAAGTGAGCAGGCGCTGAAATATGCTCTCGCATATGCTGCTGAGCATTTGGCCGCGTCAGGAGACCGCAACCGTCTTTGGGAACTGCTCCGCGACGAGGAATTCCGCAAGAAGCAGGTGGACACCTTCAAACAATACAGCGCTTCCTATGCAGCCCTGAAAAAAGGGGTCGAAACCTATATTGTCCGAGATGGGGCTTCCACCGAGGACGATGCAAGGTTGTGCTGGCTGGCGCTGCGAGCCGGGGAACTCGGGCAGCAGTCAGAAACCGATATCAATGCTGCATTTGAGTGGGTTAGTAACCGCTCTCTTGATGATCCTGAACGCATGCCTGATGCCTTGAAACGGCTGCAAGTGCTCAATGAAAAGAAATTCTTCAAGGCAGTGCTATTGTTGTTGTGGATTGAGGCCGATAGAAGAAAAGATGATCCCGAAGAAAGCCGAAACATGAGAGATGTAGACTTAGTGTTGGATATTGCTGATAAAAGAATTCCTGCTGGAGCCGGTACTGTCGATTGGAGTGATTTCCTGTCAGCAGAGTTCATGGTTTTCTGGATCGGTGTAGTGCTAAAAGTGTTTCCATTAGCAACCGACTCTCGCTTTTTTTGTCTAGTGGGACATATTGGGAGCGATGATTATAAACTAAAAATGGTGAAATCAATTTTTGCGATTGATTTTGTACCTACTTCAATCGATCATATTATTTTATTAGGATTAGCGATTGTGGATTGGATTAAGGATGATGAGTGCAAGTCCAAAGCCTTGATTGACATCGCCACGACAATAGCCAAAGTCGATGATATAACCAATCGCGCGGCTTTACTTACCAAGTTTTTTTCTGTGGTCGAGGGGATTAAGAATAGTGAGTACAAATCCAATGCTTTAGCTGTCATCGGCAAAGACTTGGCACAGGATGGGGATGTGGAACAAGCTCGAATGGAGTTCACCCGGCCTACAGGGAACAAGGATGATGAGTTCAAATCTAATGCTCCGAGTGCTCTCTTGAGAGCAAGGGTGACTGCTTTGATTGAGAACCTAGCTCGGAAAAGAATTCGATCTTGGAAAACTCAATCACTTCATGTGTCAGAAGAGATTAAGGAGGATAAAAGGTGGTCTAGTGTCTTAAATACTCTCGCCGAAACACTGGCGCAAATGGAAAATGTGGAGGACGCTCAAAAGGGGTTCACCCAGTCTCTTTCCTTGGTAAAAAAGATCAGGTATGATGAGTATAAATCCAATGCCTTGACCGCCCTCACCACGGCTATAGCCCAGGCGGGGAATTTGCCTGACCGCAAAGTTTTGTTTACCCAGATCCTTTCTTTAGTGGATGAGATCAAGGATAATAAATATAAATCCAATGCCTTGCTTGCCGTCGGTACAGCCCAAGTGCTCGTGGGGGATATAGAACATGCTCGAACGGTATTCACGCAGTCACTGTCTTTGGCAGGGGGGATTACGGATGATGAGTCCAAGTCCAGTGTTTTGATTGCTATCGCCCAAGCCCTGGCTCAGGCAGGGGATGTTACGCGAGCTCGAATGGTATTCACTCAGTCTCTTTCTGTGTCAGATGGGATCAAATATTATAAGTATAAGTCGAATGCCTTGATTGCAATCGGTATAGTCCTTGCGCGCGCAGGGGATGTAGAATATGCGCGAACGGTATTCATTCAGTCCCTGTCTTTAGTTGAGGGGACTACGGATGATGAGTACAAGTCCAATGCCTTGGCTACTATCACCTCAGCATTAATCCACGCGAGTGATATGCCCAATCGTGCGGACTTGTTCAGCCAAACCCTGTCCATGGTGGAAGGAATTATTGATGATGAGCACAAGTCCAATGCTTTGGTTTCGATAATCACGGCACTAATTCAATCGAGGGATATGTCCGAACGTGCGGATTTGTTCAGCCAAACCCTGTCCATGGTGGAAGGAATTATTGATGATGAGCGTAAGTCCAAGGCCTTGGCCGCCATCACCACTGCTCTGGTCCATTTGAGGAATACGCTTGATCGTGCTGCTCTATTCACCCACTTCCTGCACTTGTTAGAGAGGATTGAAAAGCAATATTATAAGTCCGAAAACCTAACATCTATTCCCTCGGATCTGGTTCGGGTGCAAGATATACAGGATGCCAATGCCTTAAAAGACTATGCAAATTCCATATTAAATTGGAGTAATTCGGAAGAATATTCCAAATCTAAAACCCTTGCTGTTATTGGCACGGCCATGACCCAGGCGGGAGATATGCAACGAGCTCAAGTAGTATTTTCTCATGCTTTGTACTTAGTAGAGACTTTTAATGGTTTATTTAAGTCCCATGTCTTGTCTGGTATCGCCAAAGCCCAAAAGTTAGAACTGTTAGGTATCGATGTCAATTTTTCCCGAGCCCTTTTTGAAGTAGCGGAAAGCAATAATGATGAGTGCAGGTACAACACCTTGGTCGCCATCACCACAGCCCTGGTCCATTCGGTGAATATCCCCGATTGCGAGGCATTATTCGCTCAATCATTGAATTTAGTGGAGGCAACCGAGGATGTAAAATATAAATATCAAGCCTTGGCTACCATAGTTGAGGCTTTGACAAAAACGGGAGATGCGGAACGAGCTCGATCAATATTTATCCGGACCCTTTCGTTGGTGGAAGGGATTACGGATGAATACCCTAAGTCTAACGCCTTGGCCTCCATCACTGCGCTCCTAGTTCATTTGGAGAATATGCCCAATTACGAGGCTTTGTTTGCTCACTTCTTATCCTTGGTGGAAAAATTCAAAAATGATGAGTACAAGTCCAACGCTTTGGCTGCTGTCATTAAGGCACTGGTCCAGGTAGAGAATATGCCTGATCGTACGACTTTTATCACTCAGGCCCTTTCCATAGCTGAGGGATTCATAAATAGCACATACAAATTCATTGCTTTGATTCGCATTGCCGGTGCCCTTACGCAAACGAGAGATTTAGAACGAGCCCAAATGGTGTTAACCCAGTCTCTTTCCATGTCGGAAGGAATCGAAAAAGGAAAGTACAACTACGCTGTCTTGATTGATATTGGTCAAGTTATGGCACGCGTGGGGGATGTAGAACAAGCTCGAACGATATTCACCAAGACCCTTTCTTTGGTGGATAAGATTACGGATGATAAGTCCAAGTCCTGGGCATTAAATGATATCACTAAGGCTGTAGTCCAGGCGGGAGGAATGTCCGATCGAGCGGTCTTGCTTACCCTTTCACTGTCTTTAGCAGAAAGGCTCAAGGATGATGAGTACAAGTCAAATACATTAATTGCCATCACCAATGCTATCGCCAAAGCGGGAGATATTTCTGATCGTGCAACATTGTTCAATTATTCTCTGTCCTTGACAGAGAGGCTCAAGGATGATGAGCATAAGTCCAAGACATTGGTTGCAATTACTAAAGCTATAGTCCAAGCAGGAGATATGCCCGATCGAATGACGTTGTTCACCCGCTCCCTGTCCATCGTAGATGGGGTCAAGGATGATAAGTATAAATCCAATACCTTGAGCGACATCACTACGACCTTGGTAAAAATCGGACTGTCTTCACTCATTATTAATACAATGAATTCGGTAAGCTTGACCGCTCCGGTTTGGCAGAGAGTCATTTCCGATTGGCGAGAAGTTCTTCTTAAAATGGACGTTATCCCACTGTCTCAGTTTTGTCACAGCTTTAATTACATCCCTTTTCATAGTGAAACTTCCTATCATGGAGTGTATGCTTATCTGCAGGCTCTCTATGCTTCCCAGCAATTTGATGTGGCTCAATCTGTAATCCGTCAATGTCCTCAACTCGGCCTCGATTTTTTGCTTAAAGAAAGTAAAAAGAAGTGCACCCTGGCTAATTTGGAAGAATGGATTGAGACTATTGCGGATGAAGATCTGCAGGACAAGATCACCGGAATGTCTGCCCGAGTAAAGAAAGGCAAAATGACAGAAGAGGAGTTCGATCGAAAATTGTCTTCTCTTTTGGGAAATTAGAAGAATTATTGTTTTAACTTTCTTAACGTGAGCCCGGGAAAGTTAATGGTTTGATTTCTCATTTGGACTTCCGACCTTTTCCCAGGCGAGTAATAGTGGTCCATATTGAAGCAAATAAAAATGCGAAAGCACCGAATACTGCGATGAATGCAGCCCAGCCAGGGCTGATGTGCAGGATCTTGGCCAGCCAGAGAATAAACTTGGAGGGGAAAAATGTGCGATACTTGGAGTGAAAAGCGGTGTCCATAAAAGTGCCGCTGAAAAAGGCCAGGGTGAGCAAAAGCGGGGCAATGGCTGTAGTCGCAATGAAACTCAACTTTGCTGATAAGGCATCACTAGCTTCACGGAATGATTGCGCTAAAGTGTTGACTCGTTGCGCTTCCTGTTCAAATTTCTTTGGAATCTCCCAGTGAGCCTGGATCGCTTCATAAACCTGCTGAATGAAAGGATCTTCGCAAGCGTAAGTGAACATTGCTGAATGTTGAAACCAGAAGAGTCTTTCCCTGTCCTGATGCAAAACTTTTCGCAATTTGCCGGGATTGCTGATGTGCAGGTGGGTCAGGATCTCGTTTGAAATTTTATCCAGCCCCGTTCGAACAGTCATGACCAAAGAGAGCAAAAGTTCGCAAGACCTGGTGAAAGTTTTTGCCTCCTGAAAATCCGCGGCTTTAAGCAGAACAGCACCCTTGGGGAAAATCAAAAAGGCGGCCCGTCGGTCCGGAGAAAATATTTTTTTCACTCGGGCACATCCACTTAGTTCTTGCGCGGTTGAAAAACGAGATTCCTTTTTTTGGACCAAACGATAAAGGGGAAGTAGCAGCGTATCGAATTCCCGATCCAAAGAAAACATTTTGTCAGGGATCGTGATGATAAAAAACCGATTAAGAGTAGTGACCTCTTTATTTGAATTACCTACCGATTTTGGCAGGGCAGGTTTAACGTCCTGTTGAATTGCAAAGGATTGTATGATCTTGCCCAGTGACTCGTTTCCCTTTTCGGGCAAAACCACTCGGTTTACCTTGACAAATAAATCATTAAACAATTTTCCAAACTCGCCTGTCGAGGCACATGAAAATGCTGAGCCATTGAAGCTTTCAGACAGTAGTTTCATGTCTGTGCCCCAGCGACAGCAGTGATCGGTTTGAGCAATGATCGCCTCCAAACGTAGAAAATCACTTTCCTGATCACGCCCTGAAAATACAGTGTTCCCCGGACAAAATGAAATCTGTTCGGCGGATTGAACCCCGACAAACAAAGAAGGATCAGCATACGCCCAAATCGTATCCAGTACTTCGTTTTTATTTAATTGGGAAAAGTACTTGCCTCCGTCTATTTGAATTGATGGCGAATCTACAATGGTGTAATGAAAACCCCTTCCATCGTACCAAGGGTTTAGAATTGTACCGCCGAACCGCCCCTCACCGGGTTTCACTCGTTCCCGGCCCGGCAACAATGGTTTTTTTAATTCATTTTCCTTTGCCTGCTCTCTGGCCTCGAGAAGTTCACCCAAATTTTTCAGGTGCAGCCCGGTCAAAGGATCGACGCTGATGATAAAGCGCTGAAACAGTTGACCATCCTGCAAACGGACATCCTCGGCGACAACCAGGAAGGGGAATCCCTGTTTGAGAGGGCTGTTTTCCAGATCGCCCCTAGCGATTTCCTTGAAAAGTGCGCTGGTGGGATTGGACAGAAAAAGGGCATCAACCAAAACACGGCGTTCTTCCGTAACCATTTTTGTTGCGGATTTATTAATGCTTGAATAAGATGATTGAAGTGGGAGTCGGATTTGAAAGGGAAAACCCCTTGAAAAATCAAGCTGGTAATCCCGTTGTTCAAAGGAAAGGAGAATCCTTAATTCGGGAGTCAATATCCGCTTCGCAGCATTAACCAGCGATCCCCCATTACGAAGGATTTCAAAAGTGCGCTCCAGCAAAGGGAACACTTCGGTAATGACTGCATCATCAGAAAAGCGTTCATGTGCCTTGCTTATTAATGTGCGCATAATGATGGGCCAGCAATTAAGTGGTTCGCTGGTACGTACAAGCCCCTGGTCGTTCTCACTGACCGCTTGTACGATCTCTTCAATGGGGATTTTGTTTTGGATATCGACGGAATCGAGCAGGTGTTTTTTTACGAGCCAGGCAGAGCATATGGCGTCCAGGTCGGGATCCTTGTGAAGCACGATGCTCAGTATGCTGCCGGGGTTGAAATGCGGGACGATTAAATCCTGAATATGAGAAAGCACCTGGTGAGCTGAACTTGGCGCATCAGAATCTCCCGCGTGATGATCCAATACCCCCATGTCCAATCGGTTCCCTACATCCAGCCAGATTTCGTTTTGGGGAATGGGATCGGGTGCGCTAGTGCCCATGGCAACAAATTTGAATTTTACCTGCTTTAAAAAATCTTCCTGCATTGACATCTCCTTCTCGCACAAACATTATTGCATCCAGGATAATTCCTGTCAAAGAATGGATTCATATTCGTGCGGATTGAATTTAAAGAACACGGGATCAGGCATGACTATATGTTGTGCGCAAGGCTTCCTTCGTTTTGCTATTCCGTGATTTGTTTTTTTGATTTGATTTATTTCAGTAAATCTCTGAATTCTTCATACTTTTTCTGATAGAATATGGTCAACTTCTTTGCCTTTAAAGACGTTACTCTAAGAGATGGAGGAAGAAGTGTTGCCTTGAATATCTGCGAGTTGTGACTTGTTTCACCCAAACTTCGCATCCCTGCATATTGACATAACCGATTCCCTTCTTCAGTTACGGCGTCAGCAAGAATCTCGGTTATGTAAAACTCTCTTTGGGCCAAATCCAGAAGTTTATCAATAAAAGCATTATATAGAGCCTTGAAAGCAGTAGTTGAGTGATATGAAGGGTCGATTGCAATTGAACAGAAATATAGAAAGTAAAAATCTGGCAGGTCATAAAGTCTGATTGCTTTAGCTGGAAAGTCAACATCTAAACGTTTGCCGCTTTCTACTATTTTGTAATACTCCGGTTCTAATGGCATTGCATTTATGTACCCGATAACTTTCTCCACACTAGGATCAATTAATAACGTGTAGATCTCTGGGTTCCGATCCAACCATGAATAACATATACTCTGGATACCACGGAGTTGTTCAGGATAAACCATCGCATCTATTGCTAATGCCTGGTCAATCATTGCGGGCGATACTTGTTTTCCGGTTAAAACTCGGAATGGAACATCATCAGGCAACTGAGGTGCGATCTGATTACAGTACCATCTGGCAATAATCATAGTAGATTCTGCACACATGAAGGCTTCGGAGATAGTCAATATTGAATCTGCTTGAATGGCCGATTCTGTGTCAGAGCCATGTGCCGCAAGATTCCCGAAGTCTTTAACTACTCGACAATGTCTTTCTACAACGGGTGGTAGTCCCTTGGCCCGTGTCAATTCAACCAAGAGTTGGTCAATCGGTTTTGTTCCGGGAACTATACCCAATTGTTGAGATACACTGCGAAGCATGAGATCAACAGCTTTTCTGGCTCGTACGATAGCCATCTCGAAATCTATTTCGGAAATCTGATTGAATTTCATAAGATCTGTTGCCACGGCTTGAGGTGTTGCAGACCTAAATTCACGTAATTTACTTATAAGCATATCATCAATTTTACATTCTCTCATATAGGTTTATTTATCTCCGATTTAGTTTTTTCAATGCATAACTTAATTATTGAATTGAAAATCAATTATGTCAAGGGAATTCTTAGCAGGAAAAGAAGAGCTCGGGGCAAGACCTAAATATTTGATATTCGTTGATTGAACGACACTTTGGGAAAACTTATAAAAGAAAATTTAATTTCAAATCATCTTTTTATCGTTTTCGATTTCTTAAATTTTCAACAAAACATATTTTATTTTACTGTGTTATAATCGATTTTCATATCTGGAGAGAATATGGGCAATGAACCGCAGGTGGTGATCGCCGAAAGGAACAGCAAGGGACTTTTTATCCCCGATTGCCCGCATTGCCGGCAGCTGCACGCGCTCACGGAGATCCAGTTGGGGACGGTCCAGGCCTGTCCGATCAGCGGCAAATTGCTAAAAATAAGTCCGCATGTGGGGGTAAAAGAAGAAGCGGCAAAGGGGACACAAAAGACGGAAAATCCACCTGCAAAGCCCTCTCCTGAGCCTGCATCAGCAAAGCAGAAAATAGAAGAAGATCCTTTACTGCAGATCGTCATGGACCAGCATGAACAAAAGGTTGTCGCCCCCGCCTCGGCTCTGGAAAAGTTTCAACCGGAAAAGATCAAAGCCTACCTGGACGACTACATCATCGGCCAG
>JALHSV010000627.1 GCA_022865525.1 Thermodesulfovibrionales bacterium | reverse complement strand
GACGCAGGAGTTTCTGCTGCGAGGAGGTCCCTGTCCATTCTTTGCGAAACTGACATCAGGGCAAAGGTTCTCCTTCTGCCACCCGGGGAAGACCCGGACAGTTTTCTCAGAAAGACGGGCAGCGAGCCTTTCAGCAAATCGATCTCCTCCGCACAGTCCATAATCGAGTTCCTGTTGACTAGTGCAAAGGGAGAGCGGATTGAGGTGGTTCGGGAAGCACTTGTCATGATAGCATCCATGAAAGACCTGCTGCAAGCGGATGAACTGGTCCGCGAAGTTGTCGACAGATCCAAAATCAATGAGGCTGTCCTGAGGAGTGAGCTTGAAAAAATGCGGCAGAAGGCTCATGCACACAAACGTGAAAAGCCGCAGCATGCCGCTGCACCGTTCAACCGGGAAGAACTTCTCCTCCTGAGCGCTCTTCTCTCATTCCCTGAAAAGTCGCACTCTGTCCTCTCCCAACTCACGCTTGAAGATATCAGGGATGAAACAATCCGTTCCCTGTTGCGTAAAATAAACAAACATGGAGATACGGTAACCATCCCAATCCTCCTCAATGACGCTGATGACGCTGAAAGGACACTCATCACGGGGTTATCCCTGAACCCGGGATTTGATCCTGAACATGTCGATAAAAATATCGACGACTGTTTGCTGAAACTAAAACAAAGGAAAGCCGAAAAAGAAAGACAGCTGGCAGAGGATACCGGGGATATCACACGGCTTGATTCCTTGCTGAAGGAGAAACGTAAATCTATCAAAGGGGCTCATCCATGAAACAGTACTTTGACTATTTTGATTACTTCGGAGCTGAGTACGAAAAAAATGAGCACCAACTGTTTTTCGATACAGAGATAGATGAAAAGACCCCCGAAGACGAGGAAAAACCGTCATCCCTCATAGAAAGTGAAAAAGATCCCGTCCGCATTTATCTGAAAGAGATGAGCAGTGTTCCGCTCCTTACGAGAGAAGGGGAAATCGGGATCGCAAAAAAGATGGAAGAAGGAAAGACAAAGATCTACCGTGTACTCTTTTCACTTCCCTTTGTGCTGAACAAACTGATTGTTTTAGGGAAAATATGCAAACAAGGAGAAGCTCCTCTCACGGACATCATTCAATTCATCGACGAAGAAACAGAAGAAGACCTTCATCTGGAGAGCAAAAGATTTTTCAGGATCACAAAAGAAATAGACGCCCTGAATAAAAAAAGAAAGGCATTGCTCAAGAGACTCAAAGATATTTCCCCTGTCGATGCGCCGGCCCGGATTTCCCAATCTCAGAAAACAGGCATGAGAGATCGCCATCCGCTTATTAAGACACTTGAACAAAACAGGAATCAGATTATTGAGAAGGTGCGCCAGCTCAGATTGAAGGATGATGTCATCACGGTATTTTCAGAAGAATTAAAAATATCGGCCGCAGAGCTGGATATCCTTCAGAAGCGGATTGCCGGCCTGAGTAAGCGGGCAAAGTCTCATACTGAAGCTGCCAAGGAGCTCCGCTTGCTCAAACAGCACTTCGGGGCAAAGGAACTCTTATTTGAAATGCAATCTTCTGAAATAAAAAAGGCCCTGAAAGTTCTCCTGGAGGGAGAGCGGGAAGTATTTGACGCGAGAAAAAACATGATAGAAGCCAACCTGCGCCTTGTCATCAGCATAGCCAAGCGATATTTAGGCAGGGGGCTGAGCTTCTCTGATCTCATACAGGAAGGGAATAGCGGCCTCATGAGGGCCGTCGATAAATTTGAGTACCAGCGCGGATACAAATTCAGTACCTATGCAACATGGTGGATACGGCAGGCAATAACAAGGGCACTTGCTGATCAGTCACGCACAATCCGGATACCCGTGCATATGGTCGAGACGATGAACAGGATAACAAAGATGGCACGGGAACTGGTACAGGTCATGGGAAGGGAACCAACATCTGCCGAGATAGCTGAAAATCTCCATATGCCTTCCGCAAAAGTGGACGGGATCCTTAAAATATCAAAAGAACCGGTATCCCTCGAAACCCCGGTCGGTGAAGAAGACAGTCATCTCAGGGACTTTATCGAGGATAAAGCGATGCTCTCCCCCCTTGATTTTGTCATCCATGATGACCTAAGAAAGAAGATAGACAGGATATTGGGTTCGCTCCCACCAAAAGAAGAGAAGATCATCAGGAAAAGATTCGGGATCGGGGAAGACGTGCCTCTCACCCTTGAAGAAGTCGGTCTGGAGTTTGATGTTACCCGTGAACGAATCAGGCAGATAGAGGTGAAGGCGATAAGAAAGTTAAAACATCCGTCGAGAAGCAAGTGGCTCAGGGAATTCATCGAAAAACCTTGACCTGCATTCCTCGACAAGATTAAACTATTAAGTTGTTATTTGTTTCGGGCCCATAGCTCAGCTGGTAGAGCTACCGGCTCATAACCGGTTGGTCCCAGGTTCGAGTCCTGGTGGGCCCACCAGATAATTTCTCCCGGAGTCCTGATAGGGCAGACGAAAAATAGTGAATAAACAACTTGAGCACTTGATACAACTTCAGCAGATTGACTCAAAAATACGTGCGATCCAACGCACGATCGAAGATGTCCCGGGAAAGATCACCGAAGTAGAATCACCCCTTCAGGACAGTCAGAATGTGCTGAACAGGATAAAACAGCAGCATGAGGCTTTCGAAAAAAAGAAACGCGAGAAAGAGCGGGCATTGGAAGATATCAATGACAAGATCAACAAGCTGAAGATGCGAACCGGCGAGATTAAGACGAACAAGGAATATCAGGCGCTCCTCAAAGAAATCAAAGCCGTAGAAGATGCCCGCTCATCCATAGAAGACGATATCCTTTCTGCCATGGAAGACGCAGATACCCTGGGGAAACAGATCAAGACAGAGGAACAAAACTACAGAGCAAACAAGGAAAAAGTTGAAACATTGAAAAAGGATATTGAAAATGAGAAATCAGAGACGGAAAAAGAACTTCTGAAAGTACAGGGGATCAGGGAAAAAGTTATTGAAGCAGTAGACAGCGAGGTGTATGACCAGTATTTCATGCTGCTCGAAATATGCGGTGGACTTGCAGTCATCGAAGTCAAAGACGAAATATGTCAGGGATGTAATATGAATATACCGCCACAGCTCTTCGTAGAGTTAAAAAAGAACGAAGAGATTTATAATTGTCCACAATGCCGCAGAATTATTTTCTACAAGAATAGTACTTCCTAAAGACACAAATCTTTCAGCATACCCGGATCAAAGAATACGTGATGACAAAAAAACCTCTTTCCAAATTATAGTCTTTATTATATAATAATAAAATAAAATTATAGTCAGAGCAGGACGCGTGGTTGCCCGACCTGTCTGCGTCTGGAGCTGAACGTGAGTTATCAGAGGAGTAACTGAAGAACTTTTCACCGGTAACGGTACGTCGGAGCTTTTGGGGCGCAGTCTCGTTCGGGAGGAAAGTCCGAGCTCAGCAGGGCAAGGCGGTCGTTAGCAGCGACTGGGAGTAATCCCAAGGAAAGTGCCACAGAAAGGGAAACCGTCCCGGCATTTGTCGGGATAAGGGTGAAAAGGTAAGGTAAGAGCTTACCAGGTGGGATGGTAACATCCCATGCTTGGAAAACCCCGCCTTGAGCAAGGTCGAATAGGTTCCGCCTTGAGAAGTGCCCCTTCGAATCCCTGATCAGCCTCAGGCCATCAGGGAGGCGGAATGGGTATAGACCGCACGAGTCTGATAGCAATATCAGACCATAGATGAATGATCACGGAAACAGAACTCGGCTTACAGCCTGCTCTGACAAAAAATTAGTTAAAAGTTGAAAGTTATGAGTGAAAAGTTACCATTGAAAAGTGCAAATATGTGTCAAGGTGTTTAACTCTTAACTTTTAACTTTTTCCTCTGGAGGGTATGCATGGAAGATCACAAACTAAAAGTCTTCTGTACGGTTGCTGAGACAAAGAGTTTCTCGAAAACCTCTGAAATCATCCATCTCACACAGCCTGCTGTCAGCCTCCAGATTCAAGCCCTTGAGGAGAAATATGAGACGAAATTATTTGACAGATCCTCGAGCACAGTTACCCTTACGCCTGCCGGGGAGACTCTCTATAAGTATGCAAAAGAAATCCTCACACTCTACACATCAGCAGAAAAGGCAATTGGGAAGCAGACAGGACTTGTGAAGGGGAGCCTGTCTATTGGAGCGGGATCAAACATCGGCAACTTCATTCTTCCCACACTTATCACGGAGTTTAAGCGTATTCATCCGAAAATTAAAATATATCTTCTCGTGAACAACTCTAAAAGAGTCATTGAACTGCTCAATGCAGGGAACATTGATCTCGGCCTCGTCGAGGGAGACGTTTCCAGGCAGAAGATGATCGTAAAAAAACTTCTCTCCGATGAACTCTTGCTGATTGTATCACCTGAACATCACTGGGCAAAGAAGAAAGAAGTTTCTATTTCTGAACTCGCCAAGGAACCGTTTATATTGAGGGAGCCTGGATCAGGGACAAGACAGATGATAGAGAAGTTTCTCGCCCGACACGACATTACCCTCCACGACTTAAAGATATCCGCGATTCTCGGAAGTACAGAGGCTATTAAGGATGCCGTTGAGAATGGACTGGGCATCTCGATCATCTCACGCTGGGCCGTACGAAAGGAAAACAGATACGGTACCCTGCACCTCCTCAGTATAAAGGAGGAGAAGATGGTGAGGGATTTTTCACTCATTATGAAAAAAAACTCTGTCTCATCGAATTCACTCGAGGAATTCGTGTCCTTCCTGAAGGCATATCCCTATGACAAGCTGCTGGGGTAATGGACAAAGATGCATTCAATCCAGTCTCTGCTTATGTTTTCGTGATAGCAGCGAATACCCGGTAATCGATATCCTGGAAGATCCTGTCTATATCCTCCATCTCGGTCAATCTCCTCTCCTGCACATCCCTTGACAAGATAGATTCATAGAGATACATAAATCTGCTGATGTGTGTTGCAAAACGATTTTCTGCATAATCAGCAGCTGAACCATTTTTCATCATGAATGTCCAGTCACTGTGCTGCGCGAGCAGTATCTCCCGTGCAGCCTGGTTCAGAGCCCTGCGAAGGATACCTTCTGCATGCGAAAATTGTTCAGCAAGATCTCCCATCCGTTCTGTTGCCTTCAGGAGATGCCGGTAGACATGGTCATTCCGGTCATTCAGCCAGACCTCATGATATCCTTTCTCGCCCCAGCTTGATGCCGATGGTTGACACATCTGCACAGGGGGCCGGCTGTCCTGCAGGCCCAGATATTCTGTCGGGGTAATTGTCCTGAAGTTTCGGTTCCTGAGAGCTATTTGTTTCAAAAGAATTTCAAGCCAGTCGACACCCTCGAACCACCAGTGTCCAAAGAGCTCAGCATCATAGGTTGCAGTAATGACCGGTCGTATTCTGAGCTTCTCAGTCAGATAGTGCACCTGGCTTTCTCTGTTCATGATAAAGTGATTGGCATGTTCTTTTGCCTTGAGCTGTGCACGCTGAACAGCATATGCCTCTTTATGATTGGTCCTTTCTGTTATCCGGTAATATTTGAGGCCTGTATACGTCTTTGCTCCATATGGCTCCAGAAAGGCCCTGATATGATCCTGTTCAATGTCAAACCCGGCATCACGATAAAAGTCCCTGTAGTCAGGATCTCCGGGATATCCCCCACAAGATGACCACACCTGCCCCGAAGTTTCCGAGTCCCTCCCGAAAGCCGAAACACCTGAGTGGCATAAAGCCGGCAAATATGTTCCATAGTGCGGTGAAGGCGAACCTTGGATAATTCCGTGTGTTTCGAGGAAAAAAAACGTGAGGCCTTCCTCCCTCAGGTAATTATCAAACCCGGATGCAAAGCCGCATTCAGGAAACCATATCCCATTAGGATGCCGGCCGAAATTTTTTCTGTACTGCTGCAATCCGATCTGTATCTGCGCCCTGACTGCCTGGGGATAAAGAGAGAGGTTTGGCAGGTAAGCATGTGTTGCTGCTGAGGGAATGATTTCCAGATGACCGGTTTCCTGTAATTGCCGGAATACGGAAAGTAGATTTTTCTTGTAGACCTCTTCGAACAGGTATCGTATCCTCTTCAACCTTTTCTGATACATCCTCACAACAGGCTCAAAATGAAGGTCCCCTTTGGTCCTCCTCCTTTCCCTTTCCGCCAATTCCAGGAGCCTCTCAATGTGTGTTGTGTACCGTTCCATGAGGAGAGCATCGTTCAGCATTTCCGTCAGAGAAGCGCTGAATGACAGCGTTATTCTGAAATCAATTCCATCATCAACAAGTCGTGAGAATGCATCCAGGAGCGGAATATAACTCTCTGTTATTGCCTCATAGAGCCAGTTCTCTTCGAGGAAATACGCATGTTCAGGATGT
>JALHSV010000626.1 GCA_022865525.1 Thermodesulfovibrionales bacterium | reverse complement strand
CATGACTGGATGACGAGCAGGCATTCGAAGACTATCCCCGGAGAGGCCATGAAAAAATCATCTCTCGAAAAAAGAATCTCCGCTGAAAGTCTGCCACAAAGTCTGCAAGGATATGCGGTTGGCTGTTATGAATGCCATAGCCTGAATCCAGATATCCATAAGGATAACTTCAAGCATATGGGATACAGCATAAACGTAATTGTGACGCCCAATGACTGTAAGACCTGCCATCCAATTGAAGCAACACAATTTGCAGGAAGCAAAAAGTCGTATGCGCACAAAAATCTCATGGGCAACCCTGTTTACCACGCATTAGCGAGCACCATAACTGGTATAAGAAGATTCGGAAACAATCAACTTCTTGCTGAGAAGCCTTCCGAAGCGACGCTCCACGAGACCTGCCTCGGCTGCCATGGAACGAACGTGCAGGTAAGAGGGCTCAAGAATCTCTCCACAAAATTGGGGAATCTCGAAATCCCTGATCTGACAAACTGGCCTAATCAGGGGGTTGGAAGGGTCAACCCCGATGGCAGTACAGGAGCATGCACAGCCTGCCACCCGAGACACGGCTTCAGTATTGAAGTTGCAAGAAAACCCTATACCTGTTCACAGTGTCATCTTGAACCCGATGTGCCTGCATGGAATGTTTACCGGGAGAGTAAGCACGGGAATATCTATTCCTCGAAATATCAAGAGTGGAAGTTTGATTCCGTACCATGGGTTATCGGGAAAGACTTCAAAGCGCCAACATGTGCGACCTGCCATAACAGCCTTATCGTTTCACCGGGAGGAGATCTGATTATTGAGCGGACGCATGATTTTGGATCACGGTTATGGGTCAGGCTCTTCGGGCTCATTTACAGCCATCCGCAGCCAAAATCAGGTGATACAACAATAATAAAAAACAGGGAAGGCCTGCCGTTGCCTGTAACATTTGCCGGTGACCCGGCATCAGAATACCTGATCGATAAATCTGAACAGGATAGACGCCTGACTGCAATGAGCAGTATCTGTAAGAACTGTCACGGTTCGAACTGGACAAGCGGCCATTTTGTAAAACTTGACAGCACCATCAAAGAAACGAATGCAATGACTGCCACCGCAACAAACGTTATGGTAAGCGCATGGGATAAGGGAATTGAAGATAAGACAAACCCGTTTGACGAGTCTCTGGAGCAGATGTGGGCAAGTCAGTGGTTGTTTTATGGCAATTCCATCCGATACGCTTCTGCCATGACCGGTGCCCCTGATTACGCTTCCTTCAAAAACGGTTGGTGGTACCTCAATAAAAACCTACAATCAATGCAGCACTGGATGGACTTCAAAAAAGAACTTAAGGAGAAAGACTAAATGAACGTTATCGCATTCCTGGGAAGTCCGCGGGAAGGCGGGAATACGGAACTGCTCCTGAAAGAAGCTATTAAGAGTATCGAGGAATCCGGATTCAATGCTCATGTCTTTACCCTGAACACGATGAATATCATGCCATGCCAGAATTGCGGGGGGTGTGATGAAACAGGTATCTGTGTCTACGAGGATGATATGACTCAGGTTTACGAGGCCATCAGGACGTGCGACAGGATCATTCTCGCCTCTCCAATCTTCTTCTCCGCCCTCAGTGCACAGACAAAAATGATGATAGACAGGTGCCAGGCATTCTGGTGCGAGAAATATCTCCTCAGGAAACCGATCCCCGCCGGAACATATGGCCGGAAAGGACTTTTGCTGCTGGTCGGCGGGCAGAGCAAAGAAATCGGTATGCAGGGCATGCAGTGCGCCGAGACATCCGCAAAGGCTTTCTTCCGGACAATCAGCGTCCCTGAACACAAGACATTAAGCTATACGGGAGTTGATACAAAGGGTGCTGTATTGAAACATCCTACAGCATTGAAGGATGCTTATGAGACGGGGAAGGAACTGGTGGAGGGGTAACCTTTATACTTTTATTTTTTCAATAAAAGACCTATCAGATCTTTCAGATGCCTTTTCAACGTGGACGAACCTTTAGGGGACGTTGTTGAATTAGTTGACTTATTGTGATTGCCCAACCAGTCGTTCCGGGGGCCAAGCCGCTTAACTCATTGTTGCCGCGGATAGGAACCTTCTGTTTGGCCTTAACAGAAACATTTGCTTCCGTGAAACGTCAGATACGACTGAAAGTTCATGGAGTGGCAATAATCAAGAAGAAATCCGCTCCACCACCTCCTCGACTTTCACCTTAGTCACCTCTTTTGTTTTTCTGTCTTTAATCTCAACAAGACCATCCTTCAGGTTCTTTTCACCAATGACTACCTGGGTAGGGATGCCGATTAAATCAGCATCTTTGAACTTCACTCCTGCCCGTTCATCACGGTCATCCAGCAAGACCGCACGGCCTTTTGCCTGCAAATCCCGGTAAAGGTTTTCAGCAACCTCTCTCGTCGTCGCATCGTTCATATTCAAGGGCAGTAGTTCAATATCGAACGGCGCAATGCTCTTCGGCCAGATCATGCCGTCTTTGTCATGATTCTGCTCGATCGCTGCAGCAGCAATTCGTGCCGGCCCGATACCGTAGCTTCCCATGATAACCGGTTTTTCCTGTCCCTTTTCATCAAGATACAATGCTTTCAGAGGGACTGCATATTTAGTGCCGAGCTTAAAGATATTTCCTATTTCAATTACGCGTTCGATCCTTATTGGGGTGTTGCATTTCGCGCACAAATCACCTTCTTTTGCAAGAGTTATGTCATGCCACGCAGCGGTGAAATCCCT
>JALHSV010000625.1 GCA_022865525.1 Thermodesulfovibrionales bacterium | reverse complement strand
GACAGGAGAGGAACTGTTTAATATCCTTGTCAAGCTCAACCGGGAAAAAGGAATAACCTTTGTTATTGTCACGCATAATGAGTCTCTGTCGAGACGCTGTCATAGGATCCTCAAGATGACTGATGGTAACCTGATCGATACGGCATGAATCGGACGTCAGGATTTTCCGGATTCGGGCTTCAGTTCTTCTTTCAGTCGTCTTTGTTCAGAGAGTCAATGATGCGCTCAATCCTTGACTTCGGAACGCCGCTGAAGACCTTCTTGAGTTGATCCTCAGTGAACGTTTCTCTTAAAAATCCGAGAATATCCATTCGTGCTTTCCAGCAGCCAATAATATTCCGGCAGGGCAAGCCGTCATTCATTGCAGTACAGTATGAAAATTCTATTAACATACCTAACTGATTGCAGTACATGGTCGTATTCACGGCAACCCCTGTCCCAATACTTTTATGTTAAAGCTGACGATAAAAGAGAGGGGACTGAATCTATCCCCTCTCTTTTAGAATCTATGGCTTAGGGTATTTCTCCAAAGCTTTGAGGGATTTCTGTATTTCGTCGTCAGACAGGACAGAATCTTCGAGTTTGCCGGATAAGTATGCATCATAGGCTGCAAGATCTATAATACCGTGTCCGCTCCAGTTCATAAGTATTACTTTTTCCTTGCCTTCCTCTTTTGCCTTTTTCGCCTCTTCAATAACACAGGCTATCGCATGATTTGTCTCCGGTGCAGGGATAAATCCCTCTGTTCTTGCAAAAATTACCCCTGCTGCAAAGGTTTCAAGTTGACCATATGCCCTTGCTTCTATGAGATTATCCATGAGAAGTCTGCTGACTATTGGAGCCATCCCGTGATATCTCAGACCTCCGGCATGTATTGGAGCAGGAATGAAATTATGACCAAGGGAATGCATTGCAAAAAGAGGGGTTGTTTCAGCGGTATCTCCAAAATCATATACATAAGGTCCTTTTGTCATAGTCGGGCATGAAGCAGGCTCACAGGCTATCACCTGCAATGTTTTTCCATGAATCTTATCCCTTACAAAGGGCAAGGCAAGACCCGAAAAGTTGCTTCCGCCACCGGCGCAGCCAATTACTATATCCGGATACTCTCCGATCATTGCAAGCTGTTTGTGTGCTTCAAGGCCAAGGATTGTCTGGTGTAACAGTACATGATTCGCAACACTGCCGATAGAATATTTGGAGTCTTTTGACGTCGCGCCATCCTCGACTGCCTCACTGATTGCTATACCCAAACTACCAAAATGTTCCTTATTCTGTTCATAGAACTTTCTCCCGGCATTAGTATCCGGACTTGGACTCGGAACACATTTTGCTCCCCATGTTTCCATAAGTGTCCTTCGATATGGTTTCTGGTTGTAGCTTATCCTGACCATATATACTTTACATTCAAGGCCGAATTGATTGCATGCAAAAGCAAGCGCACTGCCCCACTGGCCGGCTCCTGTTTCTGTCGCAAGCCTTTTTACACCAAAAACCTTGTTAAAATAAGCCTGAGCGATTGCGGTATTTGGTTTGTGACTTCCCGGCGGACTCACCCCTTCATTCTTGAAATATATGTGAGCAGGTGTTCCGAGGAATTTTTCCAGGAAAGATGCTCTGTAGAGAGGAGTCGGCCTCCAGATAAGATATTTTTCGAGAACCGCATCCGGTATGGTGATCCATCTTTCTGTACTTACCTCTTGCTCAATGATGTTCATGGGGAATATAGCTTCAAGCATATCCGGCGTTATAGGTTTGCCGGTTCCCGGATTGAGAGGCGGCGGAACTGGATTCGGCATATCAGCCTGGATATTGTACCACTGCTTAGGTATTTCTTTTTCGTTTAGTAGAATCTGTCTGTTCACGGTTACCCCCTTTAATTATTCATGATTTCATAACAGGGGATATTTTACTTGTAAAAGCAATTTTTTTAAAGTGCCTTGGCGCCGGCTCCAAAAGCAACGCTTGACAATAGGTCATTTATAAAATTAAAGTATCGCAATGCGCAAACCTTTTATCGCTGCGAATTGGAAGATGCATAAAACAATTCCTGAAACGCAGGAATTTCTATCGGCATTTATTCCTCTTGTCAAGGATGTGAAAGATGTTACCATTGCGATTGCCCCGCCTTTTACTTCCCTGGCAATGGTTGCAGAACGGTTGAAAAATACCAATATCTTGCTCGCTGCGCAGAATATGTTTTATGAAGAAAAAGGCGCCTATACCGGGGAAATATCACCATTAATGCTTGTCGATATCGGCTGCAGATATGTGATTGCCGGTCATTCTGAACGAAGACAGTTTTTTTATGAGACGGATGATATCATTAATAAAAAAATCAAGGCTGCACAAAAAAGTGGTCTCGGGGTTATTTTCTGTATCGGTGAATCTTTGG
>JALHSV010000086.1 GCA_022865525.1 Thermodesulfovibrionales bacterium | reverse complement strand
GCTTTGATAGTAACCGTGTTCACCTTACAAATATCGCAGGAATCTGTATGTTTTTAAATATCTTCATTGGCAGGTTAAAAGATCCAATCCTTTTTTTAAAAGCATTGAGCGGCTTAGCACCGAGGATAAGTAAATCATATGAATTTTCCAAAGTTTCTTTAATTATCTCTTCTTCAGGCGGACCGTATCTTACAATGACATTATATGGCAGCCCTATGGAATCCGCCATTGCTTTGAATCCAGTTATAATATCGTCTGCTTCTTTCCTGAGTTCTTTGTCTATATAATTGCTGTATTCAATTCTTCCAACGGCATATATCTCATCTGCGAATTTTTTAAGGTACGGATTTATCACATGAAGGGCAGTAAGCTTTCCATTGAATGCTCTGGTTATTTCCATAGCATACGTGATGGCTTTTTCAGTCCACTTCTCACCATCAATACAAACAATGATGTTTTTAATTATTGCCTGCGCATTGCTTTCCATACATGATAAATCCTCTGAACAACGGTAATATGGGTGAGGACAAGCATTATCCATAGTACCGGTACAAGCCATCCTGTCAGAGTGGCAAATATAAGAAGGATTATTCTCTCAGGTCTTTCCATAATCCCTGTGTGGCAGGATTCACCGAGTCCTTCAGCCCGTGCCCGTGCATAACTGATAAGAAATGCACCGACCAAAGTCCCGAGGCTGAGAAATGAGCCTGCATGGTTGCTATCTGCTGCAAGATAATACGAGATAGACAGGAAGAGAAAGGCGTCTGAATATCTGTCGAGGACGGAATCAAGGAATGCTCCGAATTTTGTGACTCTTCCGCTTGTTCTCGCTACAATGCCGTCAAGCATATCGAAGACACCGCCAAACAGTATACATATCCCGCCAAGCTTGACGTTGTAAGGGATAATGAGAGCTGCGCTCACGGTTATCAGAAAACCGGTTATGGTAAGAAAATTCGGATTTACAGGGATTCGCTTTGCTATACTGCTGAGCGGTGCATCGAGGAAATGACCAAGCTTTGCACTAAGCATTTACCTCTCGAGTTTTCCTTTTATGAAAGCCTCTACCATTGCCCGTGCCTTTTCATCAGGGAACTGAATCAACGGGTGTTTCATGAAATATGCTGAGGGTGAAATGAGCACCCCCCCTACCCCTCTGTCCCTGGCGATTTTGCAGCACCGTATTGCGTCGATGACAACGCCGGCACTGTTCGGCGAATCCTCAACAGAAAGTCTCATTTCCATATGAACCGGGATATGTCCAAATCCTCTCCCCTCGATTCTCAGGAAACATATCTTGTTGTCTTTCAGCCAGGGTACATAATCAGATGGGCCGATATGGATATGCTCATCCATAAGGGGCGTGCGCATCTGTGACTGAACTGCCTCTGTCTTGGATATCTTTTTGTACCGGACTCTCTTTCTGTTCAGCATATTTAAGAAGTCGGTATTGCCACCGACATTCAGTTGGTAGGTGTTATCTATCTTTACTCCCCGGTCTTCAAACAGTCTTGTTAATGCCCTGTGGATAATGGTAGCACCGATCTGGCTTTTTATATCGTCCCCGATTATGGGGATCTTTTTTTGCTCAAATTTGTTTGCCCATGATTTATCGGATGCAATAAAGACCGGAACACAATTGATGAAACTCACACCTGATTTCAGGCATGCCTCAGCATAATATGCTGTCGCTTTTTCAGAGCCTACGGGCAAATAGCTTATCAGGATATCAGCTTCGGTTTGCTTTAAGACTTTAACGACATTGCACGGCTTCTTTCGTGCAACGACAAATGACCTCTTCTCGGGATAGTCTTTCATGTGGGTTGATACACTATCAAGGACATTTCCCATCAAAACCGTGACCGGAATATCAGGGAGATTATCAGTGATCATTTTTGTACAATTCGGTGAAGCATAGATCGCCTCTTTCAGAGATTTATCGACCTTCCTCTGATCGATATCAAAGGCAGCTACAAAATCTATATCATCAGGACTGTATCCACCCAGCGAATAGTGCATGAGGCCGAGAGACTTGTCAGGATGATTTTTCCCGAGGGATCTGTAATAGGTAACTCCTTGAATCAATGAGCTGGCACAGTTACCGATGCCGGCAACCGCAACCCTTATCTTTCCCATGTCTTGTTCACCTTTTCTGAATTCGTTTATATAACAACATGATGAGATCTTCAAGTTTAATATTGAAATCTTTCAGGAGGCTCTCCATGGATTCCTCGCAGTACTCCAAAAAACGCTTCCATATCCTTTGTACAGTATCCTTGTCCAGGTCAGATGCGCATGCAGCCTCCCTGAAACTCATCCCCTCGATAAGATAGAGGATGACTTCCCGTATTTTTGACTCTTTTGTGTGGAGACCAAAAAAGAACGTATTCCGTCTTTCCGAAAATCTGAAATTGCAGGTTTTACATTTGAGAAGTATTCTCCGCTCCTTACCGTATCTGTCATAAATGATTATATTACCTATCCCCTTTTTCTTATGATCATTGCAGGACTGATTCGGGCAGAAAAAATTACCTACATTTAAGGAAATTTCCATGCAGAGTTTATACCAGAGGCCCCTGATAATGTCAAGACAAATATCAATGAAATGGGGACAGGGATGACGCGGTTTCTACATACGTTTTATGCCTATTTTTTTATATAAAAGAGAAAAGTTCACATGCTCATTAACCATATTCATGCCGCGTTCAACCTTTGCTTTGTCACGCAACCTCAGCCTGACAGAAAGTTTCTCCAATTTTTTTGCAATGCTGTATGTGTCTTCCCGGACCACCAGAATTGGGATGTTCTTTTGCTCAGCTACTGCCAGGATTATTTCGCCGGGATACAGTTCTCCGGTAAGGATCAGGCAAACAGAGCCGGATTCTATCGCCGACAATTGAATATCAGCCCTGTCACCTCCGACAATAACCGCATTATTTCTCGTTTTTTTAAAATACTCAATTGCCTTGTCCACCTGCATTGCTCCGATCAGGAAATGTTCTACAAGGTTCGTGAGTTTATCATGGCAGCATAACACCTTACCCCCGAGCATCTCATTCAGTTCTTCCACGGTAATTGATCCGACAATCGAATCATGGGGGATTATCCCCAGAATATCGATGTTCTTCCGTTGAAGAAAAGGCATTGTATAGTCATACGCGCTTTGCTTCAGTTCCGAGGTGACTTTATTCAGTATGACGCCGAGAAACCGGTCTTTGAGATCCTTTTTTGCCTGAAGAATATAATCAGCGATATACTCGCCTTCGTACTTGACAACAAGAACAGCTTTGGCATTGAGCCGCTTGATAACATCAAGCCCTCGAAGGCCGAGGTAACTTCCGGTATAAATGCTTCCGTAACCCCCGATGAGCATGACGTCCTTATCTTTTGCTATCTGATTATACGACTTCACAACCTTTGCCATGAGCCCCGTGATGCCTTTCCTGTAACTTTTTACTTCAAGCTCCTGTGTCAGTACCACAGGGCATATTTCAGGGAGCGGATCTTTCATCTCAAGTGCCCTGTAGATGCGCCATGCATCGTTGTCTGTAAGCACATCATTCACCTTTACCGGTAAGATGCCGACAGGCTTTATATACCCTACCTTGAGTCCATCCCGTATGAACCTGTGACCGAGTCCCATGGTTATGAGAGTCTTGCCCGTATAGCCTGATGTTGATCCCACGTACAAAGAAATCATTTCAGTTACCTCCTATGGTAAATCGTGCATCTATAGCTACGACGCCTTCTCCCCGATTTCTGACAAGGAGAGGATTAATATCAGCCTCGATAATGTGGGGAAAATCCGAAGCAATGTTTGACAGGACTAAGAGGGATTTCTCAATCGCTTCGATATCAGCTTCTGTTTCTCCCCGGACCCCTCGTAAAAGCGGAAAGGCCTTTGTCTCCCTGATCATTTCGTAGGCGTCTTCCCTGCTTAATGGTGCAATCCGGAAAGACACATCCTTGAGAACCTCCACATAAATACCGCCCAGTCCGAACATGATCATATGACCGAACTGCGGGTCGCTGGTGATGCCCATAATGACCTCCCTCCCCTTTGGAACCATCTCCTGGACTAAAACACCGGCGATATGCGCAGACGGCAGGATATTCCTTACCCGGGTAGTGATTTCGAAAAAAGCATTTTCCACTTCCTTTTTGCTGTTCAGGTTAATTTTTACACCGCCAATATCACTCTTATGGGAAATCTGGGGTGAAACGATTTTCATGACCACAGGAAATCCTATTCCCTTGGCAGCAGCAAGAGCTTCTTCCGGAGTGCGTACGAACAGGCTTTTTGGTTGCGAAAAGCCATATGCCTGCAGCACATCATGGACTTCTAGTTCATGCAACCGGTCACGTTTGTCTCTCTTTACCTTTTCAAAAATCTGAGCTGCCTTTTCCCTGTATCCCTCGTATACCGGAAAGTTCTTCTCCGGCTTGTGTAGCCACAGATGATACCGGTACATGGCATTGAGGGATGAGACCATTTCCTCCGGATAACTGTAGTTTGGGACCCCGTGTTTCATGAGTATTCTGGCTCCTGCTTCAACACTTTTTTTCCCCATAAACGACGTGAGTATGGGCCTATCAATCAGTCTCGCGACATTGATCACAGCACGTGCAGTTGCCTCAACGTCCACGACCGCAGTTGGAGTCAAAAGTACCATGATGCTGTTAATTCTCTCATCCTTGATGACAGTATTGAGTGTCTTTTCGTAACGTTCAGCACCGGAATCACCAAGGATATCTATGGGGTTATAAAAAGATGCAACAGGCGGCAGAAATGTCCTGAGTTCGTCCACATATTCCTTGTGGAGTGGGATAAGCTGAAGATTCGATTTGTCACAGGCATCCGCAGCCAAAATACCCGGACCGCCTGAATTGGTTATGATTGCCGCATTTGGTCCTCTCGGGACAGGCTGATTTGCGAAAGCCAGGGCAAAATTAAACAGTTCATTGAGCGTGTGAGCTCTGATGATGCCGCTTTGTTTGAATGCTGCATCAAAGGCTGCCTCACGGCCGGCGAGTGCACCGGTATGAGATGAAGCTGCTTTTGCACCGGATGCCGTTATGCCGGATTTTAAAATAATGATCGGTTTCTTTCGGGAGACCTCGCGGGCAACCTCCATGAATTTTCGCCCGTCGCTGACTCCCTCGATGTATCCTAAAATGACTTTTGTATTATCATCTTCAGCCAGAGCAAGCATGATATCCATGTCGGTTATATCCGCCTTATTTCCCATGCTGATAAATTTCGAAAAACCGATTTCATCGGGCAGTGCACGATCAAGAACAGCAAGGCAGAGTGCTCCGGATTGTGAGAAAAATCCAATGCTTCCCTTCGCCGGCATACCGGCCGCAAAAGAGGCATTGATTTTCGAGTGAGTGTCAATCACGCCAAGGCAGTTAGGACCTATAAACCTTACACCTGCTTGTTTTGCTCTTCTGATCAGTTCAAGTTCAAGCTTCGAACCTTCAATCCCGCTCTCTTTAAATCCGGCAGTTATGATAATGGCAGAATCAATCTTTCTGGTACCACACTGATCGATAATTTCAAGAACATTTTTGGAAGGAACAACGATGACGGCTACATCTATTTCACCAGGAACATCCATAAGTGAAGGATAGGCCTTTTTCCCCAGGATCTCCGGTGCTCCGGGATTAATCGGGTAAACTGATCCGTCAAATCCGTATTGAATGATATTTTTGAGAATATCATATCCTACCTTGCCCGGACTCCGTGATGCACCAACAACAGCGATCGATTGTGCGTGAAAAAAATTATCAAGCATTTACCTTATCCGCAGAGCAGGCAAACTCAGGGGCCTTTCTCATCCAAAATGCCCTTGAGGCTCTCTTCCTGAACAGGTCCATAAATGGTAAGGGCAAGTAAATCCTTCCGTATAATTAATTCTGCAAGATCCTTGATCTGCTTCAGCGTTATTGAATCAACCTCGTCCATAATCTCCTTCGGCGAGAAGTATCTCCCGTGGTAAATCTCCTGCCGAGCAATATTATTCATCCGGCTGCTCGTTGATTCAAGCCCGAGAATGATATTTCCTTTCAGTTGATTCTTTGCACGCTGGAGTTCACTTTCTGTAATGGTATCCTTCAGATGATGCATCTCCTGGAGAATCAGCTCTATGACTTCCCGGACTTTCTTCCTGCTCACGCCCGCATAAATACCCCACAAGCCAGTATCAGAATATGAAGCAATAAATGAATAGATGGCATATGCCAATCCTCTCTTTTCCCGTATCTCCTGAAAAAGGCGCGAGCTTACCCCGGCTCCCAGAATCGTATTCAATGTGAAAAGACTGTAACGGTCCTTGCTCGCATGATGGATACCTTTAAACCCAAGACACAGATGTGCTTCTGAAAGCTGTTTGCTGAATACGTGCATCGTGCTCTGAAAACCGGGTGGTGCACCCCGTTCAGGCTCAGAACCTCTCCTGAGATTTCCGAGATTTTTATTCAACAGTGCCATGAGATGCATATGGTCAAAATTGCCGGCGCATGATATGACGATATCTTTCACACCGTAATACTTTCTGATGTGCGCCATGAGGTCATCTCTCGTAAAAATCCTGATTGTCTCTCTCCTGCCGAGTACAGGTTGCCCGATTCCGGAATGCCCCCAGATGGTCTGGTTGAAGAGATCATGGATATAATCATCAGGTGTGTCCTCAACCATCTTTATCTCTTCTTTTATAATCTTTTTCTCTTTTTCGATATCCTCTTCCGGAAATAGTGAATTGAGAAAGACATCCGACAGCAACTCAAGCCCTTTTTCAAGGAATTCATCCAGCACCTTTATATAGAATGTTGTTGTTTCACGTGAGGTAAAGGCATTCAGTTCACCGCCCAGTGAATCAGTCTCGAAGGCTATGTCTTTAGCAGTGCGTTTCCTGGTGCCTTTAAAAAACATGTGTTCGAGAAAATGAGATATGCCGTTTTTTTCTGATGGCTCATTCCTCGATCCAACCTTTACCCATAAACCGACAACGACTGAACGCATGTTCTTCAGCGCTTCCATAACGACCGGCACACCGTTGCTGAGATGTTCTTTTTTAAACATATTCCTATTCAGTTTTATGACATAAGTAAATAATAATGAACATTATCTGGAAAAGCGAAATGAAGTATTACAGAAATGAAAAAGGGGATACACGAACTCTATCCCCTCCCTTATTCTCATCTTCATCTTTATTAATTCTCTTTGGATGTTCCCTTCTCTCGTAACGCTTCTTTCCTGGACAACCGTATCCTGCCCATTTTATCGATCTCAATGACCTTTACCAGTACTTCTTCGCCTTCATGCAACTCGTCTGT
>JALHSV010000624.1 GCA_022865525.1 Thermodesulfovibrionales bacterium | reverse complement strand
GTTCTAATCTTACAAAACACTTATTTTAAATTATAAGTGTTTTGGTGTTTTTGTAAGTGTTTTAAAAACCCCGGACTAATCTCCAAACAAGTTAAAATCCTAAATTTGATGTCGGAAAAGCCAGAAACTGTAAATAAAGACACAACATGAAGAGGAAAATATAAGCGTGCTAAGGCCAGCAGGAGTCCATTCTGCTCAGAAAAAGCCCGATAGGGAATTCCTCACTCTATTCACTTACCCTCTGTGGATAAAGGTATTCAGGCAGCGCGATAAGTTCAAAGGAAGTTAGAATCAAGCCGAAGTCTTTAGAGCGCGTTCCATAGCTGTACATCTGTGCAAGGCCGCCTAAGCACGCCCACCCTTAGGCAAAATAGACGTGTGCGCCAAATGGAAGCGCTCCCCATAATTAGCCCCGCAGGCGAATTGCAGAAAACAACGGCGGCGAGGTTTTCCTTATCCATTTCTTTTTTACACTGTCTGAATTGCAAAAAAATGGGCATATCATTACGATTTTATGACACTCCATGGTATACTACGCCGTAAGTTATTGATTTGCGGGCGTAACTCAGTGGTAGAGTGTTAGCTTCCCAAGCTGAAAGTCGCGGGTTCGAATCCCGTCGCCCGCTCCATTTACCCTATATAATTCAATAAGTTATCGCATTATTTAAGAATCGGCTATTATCAAGGCTCTACAAGCATCAATAGGCTGTTTCTGTTTTATTTCGATAAATTAGCAAACTGTCACCAGTCGGGGCATTCTATCTGTAGAGTATCTGAGTTAATCAGCAGATAGCATAAACCATTAAAAGCGCGGTGAATGTTTGCCCTCTATCGGGATCATAAGAGGTGTTTGTGTCAGGAAGGATTGCTTCCGGTTTTCTCCCTCATCAAACAAACGCAGAGGATATTTTTGGTTAGCTGCAACGTTCAAATGCAAGTCAACAAAAAAATGACACTTTGTAAAATAAAAAAAATGAACTGGTAGGATGATACTTTGCAGGGTTTCATGTTCACCGATATTCTTCGCTTTAATTCAAGCCTGATGCTTCTCTATTGCTGGATAAAATTTTGACAGAGGGAAGTCTCAGCTTTACGACCTTTCCTTTTTCCCCAAGAGGCCCAATTTCTTTTCCATCAAATAGTAATTTAATCCCACCAGCATTACCAATTTTTAGGGAAAACCCACTTCTTGCAGTCCATTTTGTACGAGTACCTGGCTTCAACAGTCTCTCCTTTGATTCCTTTTCATCGATGGTCACGAAAATCCAGGTTTCTTCATTGGCAATAAGTTCAAGTGTGTGCAGGATATCCTTTTTGGTAACGAACTGTTCTTTTTGAGCATCTGGTTGAGCATCTGCAGGGGGAGTCATTTGATTTTCCTGATTTTTTTCAATACCTTGCACCTTTTCTTGTGTAGCTATTTCCCCAATTTCTCCCCTCGCCTCCTCATTCCTTGTTTTCTGAACGCCTGAATCAAGATCTCCATTCTCGTCTTGCGAGATCGTGAGACTGCGCTGGTCATCTTCCCAATTCTTCCGCAGTGCTTTCAAATTTTCAAAAAGATCCTTTAACTCAATGTCAAATCTGTCCGCCTTCGCCTTCAATTCTTTATTTTTCTTCTTCTCTTCTTCTAACAGTAATCTTAGTTTATCTCTTTCCTCTGTAGCCTCTAATAGGGTTCTCTCTGCTTGTACTGTATCTTTCTCGGGCACTTGAATCTCTGAATCAACCTTGGTTATTCCGGTCATGGTTTTATTCTCTGTACCTGCAGTGTTCATCATCTCCAATTCTTTATCCACGTATACCATGAAAGGGCTATCAGGAATTTGTTGTTTGAGTTCATCAAAGACCCTTTTTGCTTCTTCAAACAAGCTTAACTTCACGAATGACCTCCCGAGCCAGAACAGAGCAGCGTCTTTAGCAGAGCTGTCCGGAAATTCGTTAAGAAATATTTGGAAGGTTTCTACAGCCTTTTCAGGCTGGTATGATAAATAAAATTCATACCCTCGATCAAAAAGATCTAACTCTTGTTGAGAGGCGTACGTATTTATTGTTGCAAGAAATATGACAAGAATGATCGAAGTTACTGCAGTTCCCACTTTTTTACTCAAG
>JALHSV010000623.1 GCA_022865525.1 Thermodesulfovibrionales bacterium | reverse complement strand
GCCTAAGTTGAAACTGCCTCAAATCCAGGGACAAGTTAGTAGGCGATCTAAACCCCCTTTGTTGACTTTCCAAGAGACAGACGAGTTCTTACAGCGAGCTCTCGATACTACTTATGCTTATCCTTAAAAACTGATACAAACCACAGTACTCCAACTCCCAGAAAGAATAGTCCTATACCACCCAAGAGATAAAACAATAACTGAGTTGCCAATAAAACCTGTTCCATATCATCCTCCTTTTGATTAAATTATGATTTTGCAAAGCTTGCTATTTTTATTTAATTTATGCTGCCTCATAGTGCAATGTATTTTCGTAAAATATTCTCTCATCAAATAAATATTCTGCTGGGCTTCTTACCCCCATACCTCCTTTTAATACCTGATCTAAAAGCTTCGACTTCTTATCATCAGATTTATTATTTATAAAAAATGATTATCCGTTAACATAAACAAGTTTGCCATACCATGTATCCTCAACCGCAACAACCATCAGCCTTTCCCATAGTTTCTGACCGAAATACCGGCGGTTGGTTCTGTAACAGTACTCATCCAGATAGTTCTGTAAGTACTTATCGCTTACCCAATGGTGAGTACCCAACAATGAGCGCTTTGCATTGGAAATCATGGTGTGGACCCAGGGCAACACTTTGTCGGCCAGTTTTGAGTCGATCTGATAGTACTGATGGTTCTTTACCACTGTACTCAGTTTTTCATAACCTGACCAGCCATCCGAGATAATGGAAGCCTTACTGTCAACAGCTTTTTCGATCTCCTTATTGATCTCTTTAGACCCCAGGGTTTCCATGACCTTCATCTTAACGAAACGGAAGGAACGCCCTTTCTTACCACCCGTCAATGTGGCCTTATCGGGATCGCTCACGAATTTCGTCATGACCATTACTTTTGCCTGCTTTTGGCTCCCACGGCCGCGCTTTCTCTTTTCCCGCTTGCCGGTCAGGGGATTAATGACCCGTTCCTTTACCACCTCCATGAATGCATCGTCCAATTCAACTTCCCCATCCAGCTTGTACCTGGATTCCCGATTGCCCATTCCAGCCCGTATTTTATGCATCATTGCCCAAATCGGCTCATAGCGCTTATGCCCAAGCATATGCTGCATTTCGAGGGCAGAAAAGCTCTTTTTGCTGATCGACATCAGGAACATCGTCATGATCCAATAGCGGTAAGGAAGTTTCGAAGCTTCCAAAATCGTGCCACTTCTCAAGGTCGTCCTGAACCTACAGTACTTACACTCATATTGCCAAATGCTTTTCTGCCAGTAGTGTTCCCGGCTTCCGCACCTCTTACAGACCACGCTAACTTTGTCCCTGTAGTTCTTGAACAGCGTCTTGCATTTCTCTTCGTCAGAGTACTCAGTGATAAACCTTACCAGTTCCATAGTTTCTCAATTTTTCACTAAGATACTATATTTATCAATACGGATAATCATTTTAATAAAATCGTGGATGAATAAACCAACCATCGGAGAAGCCGGGATAGAACAACAATATTTGTTTTTATGTAATTTTAATCCAGGTTCCCGTAACTAAAAATCTTAATGACGGATAAAGAGATAATCAATCTGATCCTGCAGGGT
>JALHSV010000622.1 GCA_022865525.1 Thermodesulfovibrionales bacterium | reverse complement strand
CGCTGCCCGTCTTTCTGAGAAAACTGTCCGGGTCTTCCCCGGGTGGCAGAAGGAGAACCTTTGCCCTGATGTCAGTTTCGCAAAGAATGGACAGGGACCTCCTCGCAGCAGAAACTCCTGCGTCATCGCTGTCAAAGACCAGAACCACCCTATTGGTCAATGATTTCAGTTTGTGCACATGCCGTGATGTGAGCGCTGTCCCCAAAGGTGCAACAGTGTTTTTGAACCCGTGCTGATGACACATGATTGCATCGAGATATCCTTCGACGATCAGGGCGTAGCCCTTCTTACGGATCTCATCCTTGCTGAGGTTGATAGCATATAGGGTCTCGCTTTTTTTGAATATCTCGGTCTCCGGCGAATTAATATACTTTGGCAGGGCGTTATCCATAACCCTGCCTCCAAAAGCCACAATGTCGTTCCTCATGTTGCAAATCGGGAAGAGAATACGCCCCCTGAACCAGTCCCTGCATCCTTTCCCGTCAGCGACAGCGAGGCCGGCATTCATCAGGATGGAGTCGGAGTGGCCCATTTTCTTCAAATGGAGGGAAAGGGTATTTCTCTGATCCGGCGCGTAGCCTATGGAGAATGTGGTTAGTGCGTCTTCGCTGATGCCTCTTTGCTCGAGATACGCCATCGCAGTATTTGATTGACGAAGGGCTCCCATGTAAAATTTCATGGCTTCCTCGTTTACCTGAAGGATCTTTTGACGCTTGGCCGAGAAGTTTTTGTCGAATGCAGAATCCGTGATCTTGAGGCCGGACTTTTTTGCAAGATACTGCAGTGCTTCACCGAAGGGAAGGTTATCGTGTTTCATCAAAAAGCTGACAACATCTCCACCGGCAGCGCATCCAAAACAGTGGAATATCTGTTTCGTCTGGCTTACCATAAATGAAGGGGTTTTTTCGGAGTGAAAAGGGCAGAGCCCTTTATAATTCTGTCCCGATTTCTTTAGCGCAACATAGTCAGAAATAAATTCGACGATGTCTATGTGTGACTTTATTTCTTCAAGCAGCCCGCCAGCTTTCATTCAGCCCGTTTTTCAAGCCGACTGAATCTCCTGAAGCCGGAGCATTCGATAAATTTAAGTGGATTTCCTTTTGAAATTTCGTCAAGGAGTAAGTTCAGGCCGAGAT
The DNA here is from genome assembly GCA_022865525.1 of Thermodesulfovibrionales bacterium. GTDB lineage: Bacteria > Nitrospirota > Thermodesulfovibrionia > Thermodesulfovibrionales > SM23-35 > JALHSV01. The sequence goes on along the minus strand of JALHSV010000622.1, from coordinate 2,673 downwards.
TATCACTTGATATATGGCCTGCAACGACAACATTCAGATAATTTTTCTCTGCCTCCTTGCGGTGTTCCTCACTGAGGTGCATCGCAACGATGGTGTTTATTCCGCCAGTGGTGAGGCTTTCGAAGATTTCCCGCGCGCCTTCTGTGCCGCCGGTCATGTCGACAAAAATCTTTCCGGCTTTCCGTGTTTTTGATCCGAGGATAATCTTCGGTCCAACGCCATTGACGCCGGCAGCTTTGTATTCCGGGATCGTGCGCAGCATATCGACGACATCAGAGACAAAATACGGCTTCTCCCTGTCAAAAAGCTGCTGGAGATAGCGTGCAACCATATTGTCTGCAGGTGTATGAAGGCAGAGAAACGGTATCCCTAAAAGTCTTGCTGCATCCACGGCCCTTGCATGGTTTGCCGGCATCAGTTTTCTTTCGATTTCCTTTATCCTAACGTCCATGAGGCCCTCTGCAATGTTAATGGGAACACCGTAGAGATTCAGGATATCAGATTGCATCCTCATAACGGAATAGAGATCAGCCAGTGCCCTGCCGGAAGGGTGATGCGAGAGAAGGAGGTCGATTTTTCTTCCTTTTGCCTTCAGGGTATCTGCAAGCAGAATCTCACCCACATCGATATCGATACCGGCAAGGATGCTCTGAACCTCATACTCCTCCGAACCATAGAGGATCCTTGAATCAGGGTAGGGGTTTTTCAGCGACTCGAGATCAAAAATTTCCTTCTCATCCTGCTTCAGACTTTCATAGTTTTTTTTGCAGCGTGACAGTTCCTGCAGAACTGCATCTTTGGTGCGCGGGTCATTTTCCATACCGGCTTCGATCGCGCTCATGTAAAAGTCGCCGAGCTTCACGCGTTCTCCAAGAGGTCTTTTCGCCGCAAATCTATATGCTTGTTTTTCAGGGCTGCCTCAGCATTCCACAGAACAGAAACCTCTAAACTGACCGATGCTTTAAGAGCTGTCTCTAAATCATCGTTAAATTTCTGAAGAAGCGTCATTAGCGAACCGCCAATCTGACTTTTCTAACAGTCTTCTTACGGGCGGCAATGGCCTTTTTCTTCCTTATAACGCTTGGCTTGTCGTAATGCTCTCTTTTCTTTACTTCCGAGAGGATACCTTCTTTTTCGCACTGTTTCTTGAATCTCTTAAGAGCATTTTCGAACGAGTCACTCTCCCTAACTCTCACATAGGGCATCCATATACCCCTCTCCCCGTTTAAAAATTGAAGTTAATTGTAACAATTTGGTATTTTCCCTGTCAATGTAAGTTCTTGCAAAATTTGATTTCTTATGATACAGTTTAGCACCCGTTTAAGGGCAGAGGGGGAATGATCGCAGCAGGAAGTCCTTGAACGTCCCGGTTTCATAATTTTTATCAAATCCAGAGAGACAGGTTTCACCGTGAGCAAAATGAACATAATCAATCCACCGCAGATCATGGGGAAGAGTCCCAGGATTCTGAAAATATTCGAAAAAATCAGAATAATTGCTTCCAAAGACACACCGGTCCTCATCTCGGGTGAGAACGGAACATACAAGGAACTTGTTGCAAGAGTAATCCATGATAACAGTCCCCGTCAAGGAGGTCCCTTTATCGCAATAAACCTTGCGTCGGTTCCCAGGGAGCTGGCAGAGGCAGAATTATTCGGGCATGAAACAAAAGCAGCGACAGAAGGACGTGACCGGAGATTCGGTAAGATAGCCGAGGCAGTTGGAGGGACGCTTTTTATTGAAGAAATATCCACAATGGATAGCACGCTCAAAGACAAGATGCTCCTTCTTATTCGGGATAAAGGGATACGATTGAATGACCATGACACGATTCAGTCTGGTGTCCGGGTCATTGGTACAACCTGCAGAACCCTCAGCGAGTTGGTCAAAAAAGGACAAGACCTGAATGATCTTTTCCAGGCATTCCATGGTGTGCACCTCAGGATACCTTCTCTCAGGGAGAGAAAGGAGGACATCCCGCCGCTTGTACAGTATTTTCTCAATGAATCGGCAAGGAAATTTGAAACAGGGCTGAAAGAGCTCTCAAAAGATGCGAAAGATTATCTTACGAAATATGACTGGCCAGGAAATGTGCGCGAACTTGAAAACATGATCAAGAGAGCAACCATCTTGTCCCAGGGTCCTCTGATAGAAAAAAAAGACCTCCTCATGGCAGATATTGGTTCCTGTTCTATAAAAGAATTTCTTGAAGAGAAATTGAAACGCTATCTGAAGGAGATGATGAAACTCGAAACCTGCAATCTCCATGAGACCGTTCTCTCGGAAGCGGAACGTTCGCTCATTGCCATAGTCCTTCAGGCTACAGAAGGAAACCAACTGAAGGCTGCAAAGACCCTCGGGATCAACAGAAACACCTTGCGGTCAAAGATCAAAGAATACAAAATCCGCATTTAATTTCCCCCTCCGACCACAGACATTCAAAACATGCCACATACTAATGCGGTCATTAGTAAGGCCTTATATAATATGTTTGTCCGTCATGCCCGCAGTTCGTAAGCGGGCATCCATGGCCGTTCTGGATTCCCCGGTCAAGCCGTGGAATGACAACAAAGGGGTCTTACTTATAAACTCCTTAGTAAATCAGACGAACGGTTCAGATGATTCCAATGTCATGAATTTATAAGATAAAAAATTGTGAAATATATTTTATCG
>JALHSV010000621.1 GCA_022865525.1 Thermodesulfovibrionales bacterium | reverse complement strand
ATTTCCTGCATCCTCACCTTGGCTGATACCATCAGGTCCGTTCCAAGCTGAAGCGTGATAAGGCTGTAAACCTGCGCTATCTCAGGCCTTTCGTGCAGAAAATTATGCAACGCGGAGACCGTTTCTGGGTCAGCACTCTCACCGATCAGTGTCAAGGCAAAATAGAAATGTCCGGTTTTCGGCAAAATAGAAATGTCCGGTTTTCAAGTGGCAGCCACCATTGATCTTTTGCCCTGCCCCCGCATTTGTCTGAACAACTGGCTATTCCATTTGTTCCAGGGATGGTCAGATGAGGGAGTGGGTTTTCTATGCCGACGCGTGTGTGCCGGCTTCTGCTGTTTCTCAGGCCTTGTCGTTATCTCCCTGAACGGTAATCTGACATCGTTAAAGGTTATGAGCATACTTCCGTCAACTCTCTCCTGTACTGTTACCTCCTTTGTCCTCACACCTTTCTCTATCTGATAGAGCTTGCTGTTGTGAGCTATGGTAAAATCGTTTCTCAGAGCCCTCTTCGTCCTGATGCACAAAATCTTGTCAAGATTGAGTCCTATGGGGACCTCTCTATGCAAATCCTCCTGCTCCTTCGCTTTAATAGCAAACCGCTTATTGTGAACTGATAGGTAGGTGTCAAGGTACCTGTTGGCCTCTTCGATCGTATTGATGCCCCTGAGCGTCATTTCCTTCACCAGTCTGTCCTGCAGCGTGTTGAAAAGCCTTTCAATTCGTCCCTTGGCCTGCGGAGAGTGAGCATGAATCATATTTACGCCTAATTCCGTCAATGCCCTGCCGAATTCACTCAGCGGCATTGTCCCATTTATCTCATCCTCGATGGAAGGTTCAGCCGGTGATTTGTACGTCGTATGTTTGTCCATGTAAACGCTCATCGCTATACCATATTTCCTGATATACCGCTTGAAGCTGTCCATAGCCGGGATAGTGCCCTCATACTCGTAAAACCTACCATAGACCCTGCTTGTGGCATCGTCGATGTAAGCCATGAGGACACACTTCGGCCTCCTGCCTTCAAACCAGTCGTGATGGCTACCGTCCAACTGCAGCATCTCCCCTAAGAAATCCTTCCGCTCCCGCCACTGCCGGTGCGTCCTGACCTTACGCCCCTTCTGCCATTGCCCAGTCTCTATCAGCCACCTCCGGACAGTCTCTTTGCTTATCGCTATGCCATCAAGTTCAAGCAATTTCTCCGCAGTGAGCGTTGGCCCAAACCCCTGATACTTCTTCCGGTACAACCGCGTAACCCTCTCTACAAGCTTCCCGGGCCTTTTCCTGTTGGATTCCTTACCCCGAGATCGGTGCTGTATCCCCCTATCACCCTCCACTCCTATACGCTTTACTATCCGTCGTATCTGTCGTTCACTTAATGATATTATCTCTGCAGCACGTACCTGCGTTAATGCCCCCTCCACTACTTTATGGATCACGTGTAATCGTTTCAGCTCCTTCTGGCTCATCGCGATAATGTCCCTTTCCGCCATCCTGCCTCCTTCTTGAAAGAGACAGCTTAGCATCTAATGAATAGGACATTTCTACTTTGCTCATATAGGACATTATCATTTTGCTGTTACAGTATTTTTTTGAAGTTTTTCTCTCAAATTTTCTGGAACTGTATTAAGTTTTTTCTGGCATGGAAAGAATGATTGACGATAGGCCTCTGAATGTTCTGCTATAGGAAATGCTGCATCATTTGACTGAAACTCACTTTCTACAAAACATCACATCACAT
>JALHSV010000620.1 GCA_022865525.1 Thermodesulfovibrionales bacterium | reverse complement strand
CGCAATTGTGCCTCGCATGCCATGCTGATAAGACTCTTTCCAAGAAGCTTATGAATAAGGAAATCCTTTCCCTCTATGTCAACGGCAGTGACTTTAAACAGTCAGTTCATGCTAAGGTCGGATGTACGGGCTGTCATAGTGATATATCCATGGACAATCATCCCGTTGTGAAAAAAATTAAGAGTAAAAAAGACTACTCGCTGAGCAAATCAAAACAATGTACAGTCTGCCATACTGATGAACAGATGAGGAAAAGACTGCCAATTCACAGTTCTTTGGCTGTAAAGGGGCCCTGTCTTGAGTGTCACGGTTTCCATTCTATGAAAAGTTCAGCGGTCCAGAAAACCGGCGTTCCTGAAAATCAATACTGTATGACATGTCACAGCAGGCAGTTCATCATGAAGATGAAGAACGGCGAAACGCTCTCGGTTGTTGTGAACGAGTCAGCGCTGAGGAACTCGGTCCACGGCAAACTGAAATGTACCGAATGTCATGCCGGTTTTTCGGTGACCCAGCACCCCATGCGGACTCACAGCAGCAGAAGGGCGTATTCATTGGAAACTTCAGTAAACTGCTCGAAGTGCCATGAAAAAGCCTCTCAGGATTATGCAAGCAGTGTGCATCTGGACATGCTGAAAAGAGGCAATAGCAAAGCACCTGCATGCACTGACTGCCACGGCGACCATGCGGTGGTCAGTATCAAGAAACACAGGGATATCGGGATCACATCATGCAACAAATGCCATTCGGATATGAACAGCTCATACGAGGCAAGCATGCACGGCAAAGCGTGGAAAAAGGGAGACGAGAAAGCGCCTACCTGCGCTTCATGTCACAATGCCCACAATGTTGAATCTACTATGACAACAAAGATAAAAGAAGGTTGTCTGAAATGCCATAAAGAAGCTGCAAAAGCTCATAACAGCTGGCTGAAGAATCCACCCCTCACATTACCTTCATTTGCAGACGCCCATTTTGATGTTGTGTCCTGCGCTGCGTGCCATTCTCCTAATGCTGCACGGGCGATTTACCTCAGTCTCTATGACCGGAAGACCGGTAAGCCGATCCCCGAAGAAGAACTCCTGAAGATAGTAGAAACAGATTCAGAAGGTCTGATGCAGAAAATTGACACCAATGGAGACGGCGGTATTGATGCAAAAGAAATCTGGGACTTATTTGCACTTCTCTATAAGAAGGGTACAACAACGGTCTTCATGGGCAAGATGGATGTAACAAAGGCAACAGAAGCACATTTTATCGGCGGGAAGACAGAGGCAACAAGGGACTGTGAAAAATGTCATCATCCGGAAGCTGAATTCTTCACAAATATCTTTCTTGTGATGAAGAAGGCTGACGGGGAAACCAGGCTCCTGCAAGCAAAGCAAGACGTGCTGAAATCAATTTATACGATAATTCCCGCTCGTAAATTCTATGTGCTCGGAAGTACAAGCATAAAGCTTTTTGATATCCTCTTTGTTGTTGCATTGATCGGCGGGATCGCCGTACCTATCGGGCATATAACATTCAGAATAATCACTTCACCACTGAGGTCATTACGGAGAATGGGGAAGGGAGGTAAGAAATAATGACAAGAATATATCTTCATCCGTTACCGATCAGAATCTGGCACTGGGTGAACGCACTCGGTTTTGTCATCCTGATCATAACAGGAGCACAGATCAGGTATCCGAATTATTTTCAGCTGATGTCTTTTGAGTGGGCGGTCAAGATCCACAGCTGGCTGGGTTTTATTCTTCTGGCCAATTATTGCATTTGGCTTTTTTATTATCTTCTCACCCTCAAGATAAAGATATATATCCCCCCGTTGCATCATCCGATAGCATTTGCTAAGAAGGCCCTGCTACAGGCAAAGTTTTACGGGTTCGGCATCATGATAGGGGATGAGAATCCGCATCATCCGATGCCTGACGACAAATTCAACCCCATGCAGCAGGTATCGTACCTCATGATCATGGCAGCCCTTATCCCTGTCCAGATCATAACCGGACTTTTCCTCTGGGACCCCAATCTCTTCGGACCCGCCGTTAACCTTATCGGAGGAATACAGGTTGCAGATATGATCCATGTCTTCCTCTGGATATTCTTCAGTGCGTTCATGATCGTCCATTTCTATCTTGCTACACTCGGGCATACTCCCATGGCACACATTATCGCGATGTTCAAGGGGTATGAAGAATTGCACGAAGAACACAGCAACGGACACGATGAAGGCCATGGGCATGGCGGAGGGCACGGCGAAGAACACGGACACAGCGCCTAACACTGATTCTTCTTTAAAATAAAACGGGTTCAAGTTTCAGGCTTGAACCCGTTTAAGAACAACCTGTCTGCATTATCTTACTGCTTCGTTTCAGTTTTCGGCGGTTCGACTTTCAATGGTTCAGCTTTTTTCTCGGCTGGAGATGGGACTGCCGGAAGGCTTAACAAGATTGATTTTGCAACATTCTTTCCTTCACCGGCTTCAAAAAGCATATTTGCATTGTTGCCAACCTTGATGTCTGCACAGGTTTTCATTTCGGTTCCCATTTTCACCATGGTCTTTTCATCACAGGTTGCGGTGACAAGTCCTCTCATGCCTTTCACGGTAATTTTTTTCTCTTTCGTGTCAACAGCGGTTACCTCGCCTGCAATCTCTTTGCCTCCCATCCCCTCCATGGCCTGTCTCATCCTTGCCCCGCTTCCTGCAAAGGAAAGGCTTATCAAGGTTACAACAAAGAGAATTGAGAGAATGCATGCAGTTGCTTTCTTCAATGAAATCACCTCCTTTCAATTCGGGTTAAGTATTGGTAAACAGCATTGAGCATTACACATCACCATTACAACAAACATGCCACGTCTGAAATGCTCTCTATTCCATAGAATATATTAATTCATTTTCCCTTTCCGGGGAAAGGCATCCTCATTTTGGAAACGCAATATTTTATTCAAGGACGGATGCTCTTCATGATATTACGATGTATAGACCGACAGGAAGATATCTTCCATCACATGCCTCACGGTCACTGGGCGGGAGATTTCTGTTATTGCGAATGCTAATAT
>JALHSV010000085.1 GCA_022865525.1 Thermodesulfovibrionales bacterium | reverse complement strand
GAGCTCTCTGAGAATGGACTTATCATATATGACTCATCTGCATTAAAACAGAAATATGAAAAACCTCAATTTCTCGATATCCCTTTTGTAGAGTTGGCCGTCCAGCAAGGGAACAAGATTATGGCAAATACCGTAGCGACCGGAGCTGTGCTTGGTATGCTGAGACTCGATCTGGACATCTTCAACGGAATCATGCACGATACTTTTCGCAAGAAGGGAGAGGATGTCGTACAAGCCAATTTGAATGCTGCAAAGGCCGGGTTTGATTTTGCTCTCCAGAACTGCCCGAAATGCACATTCATCCCTTCATCGTTTGGAGAGCCAAAGATGTTGATTTCCGGTATCGAAGGCGTTGCGCTTGGAGCTCTTGCATCAGGGTGCAAATTCTATTCAGCATATCCCATGACACCCTCAACAGGGATAATGAATTATCTTGCAGGCAAGGAAAAGGAATACGGCATCGTCGTTGAGCAGGCAGAGGATGAAATTGCCGCCATCAATATGGCCCTTGGCGCATCCTTCTCGGGTGTGAGGGCAATGACAGGAACAGCCGGCGGCGGTTTTGCCCTTATGGTGGAAGGGCTTTCCCTGGCGGGTATGACAGAAACGCCGATTGTTATAGCACTTGGCCAGAGGCCGGCACCTGCTACAGGTCTCCCTACGAGGACAGAACAGGGTGATTTGCTTTTTGCGATACACGCTGCGCATGGAGAGTTCCCGAGGGTTGTCTTTGCGCCCGGGACTCCTGAACAGGCATTCTATCTGACGAACAAGGCTTTTGAGCTCGCCGAGGAATTCCAGATACCGGCATTGATAATCTTTGACCAGTACCTCGCTGATTCAGGGTGGACGTATGATCGTTTAGACGCAACAAAAATCAGGTTCAATGATTACCGGATCAGGGGTGATGCATTTAAACAATTAAAAGATTATAAACGACATGCCTTTACAGAAACCGGCGTGTCACCTTTCGGTGTTCCCGGTGATTCAGAAAGTCTGGTTGTGACTGACAGTGATGAACACGATGAAGAAGGCCATATCATCGAAGATGCAGGGACACGGGTAAAGATGGTTCAGAAAAGATTGCTGAAGAAATTACCGCTCATCAGGCAGGAAATAGCACAGCCTTCGCTGTATGGCGGTAACGATCCCGATATTGTACTTGTGTGTTGGGGTTCTCTATATGGTGTCGTAAGAGCTGTTGTCGATCTCATGGCAAAAGACAAAAAAATTGCAATGCTGCATTTCAGTGAAATTTATCCTTTCCCATTGATAGAAGGAAACCCCTCCCACAACCCCCTCCCTCAAGGGGAGGGGGATAGGGGGAGGGGGAATCGTGATTATTTAGGTCTCCTGAAGAATGCACAGCTGACTGTTTGCATAGAACAGAATGCCACCGGACAGTTTGCCCGGCTTTTGAGGGCTGAGACCGGGTATGCATTCACTCATTCGATAAACAGATATGATGGGAGGCCTTTCACTGTAGAAAACCTTATGGGAGAATTACATGCCTTCGTTGGAAGATTATAAAGGTCAGACGCCTGCGTGGTGCCCGGGCTGCGGTAATTTCGGCATCCTTAAGTCTTTTAAGGATGCGATGGTCGAACTTGGCATTGAGCCATATCAATTCACCATTGTATCCGGGATCGGTCAAGCGTCGAAATTCCCCCATTACCTGAAATGCAATACCTTCAACGGTCTGCATGGGAGAACCCTTCCTGTTGCGACAGGCATTAAACTCGCTAATCATGAGATGCTTGTCATCGCGGTTGCGGGGGATGGTGACTGTTATGGCGAAGGCGGTAACCACCTTATTCATGCGATAAGAAGAAATATTAATGTGAAACTTTTTGTGCATGATAATCAGATATACGGGCTCACGAAAGGCCAGCCCTCACCCACGAGTATGGAGGGAATGGTCACGAAAAATCAGCCGTTCGGTGTTTTCTCAGAGCAATTAAATCCGCTTGCTCTTGCGATAGCCCTTGACTGCAGCTTTGTTGCAAGAGGATTTGCGGGAGATCAGAAACATCTTAAGGAACTCATGAAGGCCGCGATACTCCATAAAGGATTTGCATTGATCGATATCCTGCAACCGTGTGTGACGTTTAATAAGGTCAACACGTATGAATGGTACCGGCAGCGTGTCTATCGTATTGAACCCGGATATGATCCCGAAGACAAAATCAAGGCTTTTCAGAAAGCGCTTGAATGGGGAGAGCTTATCCCGCTTGGGGTCATTTACAGAAACCATCGCCCTGTGTTGGAAGAAAGAATACCGGTTCTCAAGGACATGCCGCTTATACGGCAACACTTTGATCCATCAAAAATAGAGAATACGAT